>NZ_SMCO01000005.1 GCF_004346685.1 Sulfurirhabdus autotrophica | reverse complement strand
GCTACTACAAGCCTTCGCAGGCAGTAGCTACGTCTCAGAACAGACCGATTTCGATAACCAATTAAATTTGTTCGATTTTTAACCGGACACTAGTGAGCTCGTATAATCTTTGTACAATAACCTTTCCTTTGACTGGAGGATGGATAAGCAGGTAATTTGCTGCTTGTACAATATAGGCTAGCGCCAGTTCGGCCGGTGGGGTAAATTGACTTCCATCATCTGAAAATGTCGGATGGGCACAAATGTTTCTATCGTCTTTTAATCTTTCTAGATGTGATTTTTCTATCGTTGAAATAAGCTGAAGTTCGTCACAAGCAACATTCAAAATATCTCTTTCAAATGACAACATTGAGTTTGGATCATTAGGCTGTATTTTATCAAGTTGCTCTTCTAATTTTTTCGCCGCAGGGTCCTCACTTAAGCTTAACTCCCTAATTTTTTCGATTATGTCTACGCACACTGCGATCCAAGTTGTAATAAGCGATGCTCTATAAGCACCGTTTCGATAAGCGGCGATAGATTCATTTATATAATTTTTTGCGTGAACATTACGAACCTTTTGAATCAGTTCATCTAGGTTGGTTAGATGTAATTTCAAAAAGATATCCCCTTAAGATTTATTGGTTACTAAAACATAACAGTTATTATACGACCCCCCCCGGTCAGTACAAATGTTAATAATAAAGCATGCTGAATTTTTGTAACTTGTTGAATCGTTGCAATTCCATCAATTATCCTGACTGCATATTTATGAATAATACTTCAAATCATTCACTGGTGGTTTAGTTGAAATGAAATAGGTCAAATATTTAACAAACTGGAAGGTCGTTGTTGCGACCTATGCAACAACGATAACGTGACGGCGGATGATTCAAGTTCTAGAAAGTCAGTTTTCTTTTCCAGATAGACAGGATGTAAGTTTTGTTGTGCTGTTGCTATGTGAAATGACAACTAACAAAAGAACCCAGAAAACTGAAATTGGAAGAATTAGTCAGCCATATATCGCACGCTTTTGATTATCATGGTGCTGTATAGCGAGGCCAAAGACCAATAAAATCTCTAAATTGTGACAAATTGTAAATGAGGTAGATGGTTGCAACATTAAGTTACATATTTCTGTATATATCTCGGAAAATTTAATTACACTCTGGTTATGGACTTGCTTTTGAATAAATCGCAAAAATAATCGTAATCTGGAGATTCGACATGAAGCGTATTTTGATTGCAGCAGTTTTTGTAGCAACACCCTTTACTACGTCAGCAATAGCTGCCGATGTGGGTGTTTCTGTCAGTATTGGTCAACCCGGCTTTTATGGCCGAATTGATATTGGCGGCTACCCTCAGCCTCAAGTTATTTATCGTCAGCCTATGATCATTGAGCGTGTGCCGGTGAGTCGTCCACCCATTTATCTGCGCGTACCCCCTGGCCATGCCAAGCATTGGAGCAAACATTGCCGAGAATACAATGCATGTGGTGAACGAGTTTATTTTGTGCAAGACAAGTGGTATAGCCACGATTATGTTCCTCGCTATCAGGAGCAACATCGTGAACGTCGCGATAATCGTTATGAAGAACGCAGGGATAATCGACGTGATATGCGGAAGGATGATCGTCGTGATGAACGCAAAGATAACCGCAAAGAGAAATATAGAAACGATCGCCAAGTCAACGATAATGGACGGGGGCGTGACCGTTAAGCTATTGGTATTGTAATTACTATGTGGGAATTTAAAGGCAATTTGCTTGAGATTGGTTTCAGAATTTTATACCAATCGAAGGGTGTGTGACATTTCGTAGTCTCTTGGTCAATTAAGCGATATTTGTTTCAAAATAATGGCTAACATTAAAAGCAAGGCGAGCTAGGCGCCTTGCTTTTATGTTGCCGGTTAATTGGGCTTCATGTTTTCCGGATTGCGTTTACCCTTTTGCATTGATTCAAACTTTGACCGTTGCTCTTCCATTTGTTTACGCTGTTCTGGTGTTAGCAGCTGGTAAATCTGGTTGCTAGTCCGTGCATGTAGTACGGTTAACTCAGCCATATTTTTTGCGTCTGACTCAGCCAATGCTTTCACTTTTGCTTCATCGTAATTGCCTGACATGGAGATTTTGCGGATTTCCATTTTTGTCTCTCGAAGGGCTTTAAATTTTTCCTGCATTGCCTGAGAATTGCTCTGTTCCAATGTCTTAATCTTTGATTTCTGTTCATCAGTCAAATTTAAATTCCTCATGTGGTGGGTGATAGATCTACCCTCATCATTAAATCCTTCATGATGTCCATGGCTTTCATAGCGGCTTTTACAATCGGGATTCTTGTCCGTAGATGTGTTTGCGCTGACAGGTAGAGATACACCCAGGGCCATACTGCTGATGAGCAAGAATCGAGAAATATTTTGGTAATTCATGGTTAACTCCTTTGTTTACAAATTAGCCCGACTGGGCAAGTACAGCGAAAAATTACAAAGCTAAAATCCATCAAGTGACTGTTGTGACTTATTTCTGCGTGAACCGTTGTTTTGAGAAGGTTCATGCAACTGGCTGCGCAACTCCTTCAAACGATTCTCCGCAACTAACAAGTCCTGAAAGCTTCCATCATTAATACGTACTGCCAGATCAAACTGTTCGCTGGCGCCACGTAAATTTCCAAGTGCAGCGTAATACTCACCCTGATAAAAATGAGATTTGGTGAGCTTGCCTAAATTGGCATTGGCTTCTGCTGCAAGCTGATTCAACGTGGCATCATCGCGTCGATGCATGAGTTGCGATTCGGCGAAATTAGCCGCCAGCTTGTATTTTGTTTCTGTTATGAGCAGGCGAGGGTAGTCATAGACTAGTTGCATGTGATCTGGATAAAGTTTTAGGGCGGATTCGTATCTTTGGTGTGCAGCTTGCAATTGCCCGGACTGCATTAAAATCTGTCCGGCAAGGGCCTCAATCATGGGATGTTGGATCCCTTCATGGTCGATGGTGGCAATTTCCATTTGTGCTTCTTGGAATTTTTTACCACGAAGCAAGGATGCTGCGTAGCCGTATTCAGCGGCTGTATGGTTACTGTAACGGCCTTCTTTTAATTCGGCTTGCGATTCCGCAATTGCATTTTCGGGTGTTCCCTGGTAACTGCGTAACAATGAACGAACAAGGTTGAAGTCCAGTGAGTCTGGAATCTGCTTGTAAGGTTTTCCATAAGCCCGGTCTTGTGCTTCTGCAATCCGTTCCGGGGTGAGTGGATGTGAGCGCAGAAAAGCAGGGGTGTTGTTTTCGCTGGTGCGGGTGAGTTTTTCCATTCTGTCGAAAAATTTGGACATGCCATGGGTATCAAATCCAGCACGATCAAGTAATTGGAAACCCACACGGTCTGCTTCCTGCTCGTTTTCACGGGTGAAGTTAATTTGCCCTTGTATCTGAGCTGCAGTCATACTGGTCATGGCAGCTGGAATAGCTTGTGAATTGCTGTTTTTTGCTGCCAGAATGATAGCCACGGCCGTGGCAATCGAGGCCAACTGCGAACCAGACTGAGAAGCGATGGTGCGTGCAATATGATGCTGGGTGACATGTGAAATTTCGTGAGCCAGTACTGAAGCCAATTGGCTTTCACTCTGAGTAGCCAAAATGAGCCCGGTATTGACACCAATGTATCCACCAGGCATGGCGAAGGCATTGATGGCCGGATCATCTACCGCAAAAAATTCGAAATGACTGGTGATTGATGGGTCCGCGGAGACCAGTCGATACCCTAAACTATTAAGATAGGCATTTACTTCCGGGTCGTTAAAATAGGCACCGGAAGCACGCAAACCTTGCATTGCTTTCTCGCCCATAGCCAGTTCTTCCTGAGGAGAAAGTACAGCTTGCGATGCATCCCCCAGATCAGGCAGTTCTATTGGAGCCGCAAAGCTGCTTGCAGACATTGCAATTGCCACACAAATGGAACAAGCCTTGATGTATGCAGATCTGCGCGTTGAGCCTTGCTTCATCATGAAGGTACCTTATTCGGCTGTAACAACTTTATGCAGTTTCACGAATTCGCCAGGCTCGTAATTCATCATGACGGTTGATTGTTTTCCTCTGTAATCAAAAACAACCTGATAGCCTGTAGGCTCGCCTTGCTCATAAACTGTGTTGCATTCATCTCGTGTAGAATCTTTTGATCCATTCGCACCAATACGATCTCCTGCTACGGCTCCGCCAATGGCACCGACAACAGTAGCGGCATTTTGACCATTTCCACCGCCGAACCGGGAGCCGACAAGTGCGCCTGCAAGTCCGCCGAGTATTGCCCCGCCAGTGCTATGTTCAGCTGGTTGACTAACAGTGACAGGATGGCAAACCTGACGCGCAACCGGGGCGCTGTTAATCGGGGTGGAGCTCAACACGCGTCCATATTCAATCGTATCCTGAATGACGTTTTTCCCTGCCAAGGCGGTAAGTGGCAACATGAGTACGACAGCAGCCATATTTGTTTTCATATCAAAACCTCCTGAGTTATTAGAACTTGCTGCATCGGCATGCTATAGCGGCCGCCGTTGAGTCATAATAGTCAGAAGTTATTAATAGGAAGTTAATGAAAAGGGCTAAGTTGTGACTAAATGTGACTGCGCAGTCCCCTTGCAATATTTTGTAACACTTTGCTGAGCTTTCCCCTCAAACCTCGATTTAGAATTGCGACATGAACAGACAACCCCTGATATGGGTCATCGACGATGATCCGGAAATGCGAAAACTGCTGGAAGAGTATTTGCTCCAGCAAGAATTTTTGGTGAGAACGTTTGCGGGCGGGCGGGATCTGGAAAGGCGGCTTTCTCGTGAACGTCCGGACCTGCTAGTACTCGATCTGATGATGCCGGATGAAAATGGTCTTGATATTTGTCGGCGCTTGAGAGCCTCCGGTGACGATATCCCTATTATTATGCTTACTGCAAAAAGCGACCCAGTAGACCGCGTGATAGGTATTGAGCTGGGTGCAGATGACTATCTGGGTAAACCTTTTCTGCCACGTGAATTAACTGCGCGAATCCAGGCAGTGCTTCGCCGTCGTACGCCGCTTCCGCCTGGTACGCCGATTGCTGATGGCAATACCCTTGTATTTGGGCAATGCAAATTGGATTTATCTACCCGTGCGCTTTTAAAGGGAGACTTGAAAGTTGAAATTACGGGTGGAGAGTTTTCGCTTTTGGTGGCTTTTTCCAAACATCCGCACCAGCCACTTTCACGTGAACGGTTGATTGAATTAGCTCGTGGGCCGGGCTCTGAAACCGTTGATCGCAGTGTGGATGTCCAGATTTCTCGATTACGCAAGCTGATTGAGCTTGATCCAGCCAAACCCCGTCACATTCAGACTGTATGGGGATTCGGCTATGTGTTTGTCCCTGAAGATAGCGAAAATCCAGCATGAAGCAATTTATCGGTTCACTATACGTGCGGCTGGTGATGGTTTTTCTCATCGCCCTGAGTGCCAGTTTTGCCACTATGTATTTTTTGTTTCTGACGCATCTGGAAGAAGCGAGAAACAGTAATTTTGCCCGCTCAATTGCTACGCAAGTGCGGTTGGTTGAGGAATTGTTGCACAGCAGTTCTGCGGCATCACTCCCTTCCCTCAATGGCGTTAAACTGTCTCAGTCTCCACCACAGGCGCCCCCTTTGGCGGACGCCGAAATGGCACGTCGCTTGCCTTTTCTCAAGGAGCAATTGCATAAGGAATTGGGGCGAAAAGTGGTATCTATTCCGCTATCAGGTGCAATTAGAGGGATGTGGATTAATCTGATTACACCATTGAATCAGCCGCAGTGGATGTTTATTGCCATGCGAAAACCGGATGCTGGTCCTGCTGGCCCATTGTTACCTGCCTTGATTGTTGGTTTCGCAGTATTTCTGGGAGGGGGCATGTTGTTGCTATGGCAAATTCAGCGCCCACTTAAACAGTTGGGTAAAGCTTTGGAATCAGTTGGTGAGTCTCGCGAATTAACCATGCTACCAATTAGTGGTGCCGGTGAAATTCGCCTGCTTTCGCAACGCTACAACCGCATGGTGGATCGTCTGCAGCGTTACGAAGAAGACCGCAGTACTATGCTGGCTGGAGTGGCACATGATCTGCGTACCCCCATTACGCGTTTGCGACTACTAATAGAATTGGCACAAAGTACACGTAGTGGTGAAATGCAACATAACCTTGATGACATCGAACGTATAACTGAACAATTTCTGATTTATGCGCGGGGTAATGATGACGAGGATATTGAACTTCGGAATTTGTACCTGTTTGTCGAGGAAGTGGCAGGACCCTATATCAGTCAGGGTGTTTCCATTGTGGATGATCAACGCGATATTGTCATTCCCGTACGCCCGAATTCGCTGCGTCGCGCTTTGATAAATTTGATTGAAAACGCACTTGAATACGGTTCTCAACCGGTGACTGTCTATTTGTCGCAGGACCATGACTCAATCGCTCTGACTGTAAAAGATTCAGGCGCAGGTATTCCGCAAAATCTGATATCCCGTGCTATGCGCCCGTTTACCAGACTGGATGGAGCACGCGGGGGAAAAGGGCATTGCGGCTTAGGACTGGGTATAGCTTCTAAAATTGCGGAAGCACATCAGGGAACGTTGGTGCTAAATAACCTTGAAGGTGACGGATTTACTGCCTCAATATATTTGCCGGTTTTACCTTCGAAAACGATGAAGTGAAGTTGTGAATTAACCCAGTCACATTTAGTAACAATTTATTGTTCGGGAATAGTATATAGCGTGGGATAAGATGTGGAACTAGCTGTGTTGGTAACATGTAAATAGCTTTAGTCATTTTCTATCCTTATTAAGGAGCAAGTGCAATGAGTAGTATTTCTTCTTTGTCTTCTGCGCTACATACCCCCAAAATATCTGGACAAAGCCCTGTTTCAAGTGTCTCTGCTAAGGATACGGATGGGGATAATGATGGCAGCGCCGGTGTTCGCCGTGGAGGGCGCGCCGATTTCGCCAATGCGGTCTTTCAGGCGCTAAGCAAGGCTGGCATTACTCTGCCAAATTCAAGTAGCCCTGTAGAGAGTAGTGCCAGTAGTACCCAAAATGCTGATAGCACCACTCAATCCGCTTCCAGCAGTGCTGCGCAGCAAGCGCTCCATGCATTTATGCACTCGTTGTTTCAGACGCTTCAACAATTCAATCCTGCTCAATCAAACGCTTCAAACAGTAATAGTAGCAATAGTGATAATGGTCAAAGCAGTTCTGTAGCTTCGGTTAGTCAGCATGGCAGGCACCATCAGCAATTTGCCGCAGATGCGCAGCAACTTTTGCAATCCCTTACATCAGGGAATACGACTGGTAATTCGGCTACCGCTTCGCTTGATACCAGCTTCCAAAACCTTATGCAGACTTTAGGCACGTCTTCTGGCAGCGACTCAACGAAGCCAACTTTGCAATCATTTTTGCAATCGCTTGTTCAGAATTTGGGTGGTGCCGCGCCACAGGCTGCCGGGAACTTGATTCAATCACAGGCGTAGTCTCTAAGTTTTAATGGGGCTGGTGAGGGAAGATGCCTGCACTGGCTATTCAGATATAGTTCATCTGTTATCAATGTTGAAATAGAAAGTGTTGATTATTATCGACTCAGATTTAAATGCCGAAGATGGTTTGGACTTATTTCAGTTTTTGCAAAAATATATTGTTGATATGCATCTCTCTATATCTAGTTTATTTTCTGATCAATACTATACTTAAATCAAATAAGGTCTGATAACTTATTGAATGGCATCATTTATATTGTGATGGTTGGTTTTTTTGCATGACTATTTAGTCACTTTTAAAATTTTTAATAAAGGAACTCTATCATGTCTCCCATATCCGGATCTCGGCTTTCCAGGCTGATCCTGGCATCGCTGGCACTTGCTGCTATGGTTGCTCCGTCAATTTCAAATGCCGTTCCCTTGTATGCACGTCAGACTGGTCTGAACTGCGCCTCTTGTCATAGTGGTGGTCAATATCCAGAGCTGACACGAACCGGGCGAGAATTTAAGCTGATGGGTTACACCATGGGCACACGCCAGAATATTCCACTTGCGGCAATGTTGCAGGGTGGGTTAACCAAAATCAATAATTACAACGGATCTGCTGATCCGGCGACTGATTTTGCTCATGATAATTCCATGCAATTGCAGCAAGCCAGCATTTTTACTGGGGGAAAGATACTTGAAACCGTCGGTGCTTTCGTGCAATGGACTTACAATGGCGTTGATCACCATTCTCAAATGGATAACATAGATCTGCGTTATGCAGACAAAGCCAAGGTTGGTGGCAAAAACCTGATTTATGGTGTTTCAATTAATAATAATCCTTCGGTTCAGGATGTGTTCAATACAACACCTGCCTGGAAATTTCCGACTGCGGGTCCGGGTGGAGCGTTTCAGGGTTATGGTTCCAGCACCCTAATCGACGGTTCGCTGGCCCAAGGCGTAGTGGGTGCTGGCGCTTATGTTGATTGGAATAATCTGATATATGCTGAATTAAGCGGATACAAGACCGCGGATGGTGTTTTCTCATTCATGCGTGCTGGGGGTGATACGGTCGCTAATCGCTTCCCACTTAAAGGCACTAACCCCTATTGGAGGTTAGCGTTGCATGGTGATACCGGCCCACATTCCTGGGAGGCTGGGGCGTACGGTATGGAAGCGGATGCTTATTCCGACGCAACAGATTTTAACAGCCCAACTGATCGTTATAAGGATCGTGCACTCGATGCCCAATATCAGTTTTCAGAAGGCAAGCACCGAGTGACTGCACAAGCCACATGGATTCATGAAACCATAGACTGGAATGCAGGTGCGGTTGCCAATACAGTGAGCAATAACTCGGATACTCTTGATACCAGGCGACTAAAAGGTAGCTATTTTTATAATAACAAGGTGGGTGGGAGCGTTGCGTATTTCTCAACCACGGGTAGTCAGGATGCCTTGCACTATGCGAATAATACGAACATGACACCAGATACTTCAGGCTATATTCTGGAAGTCAGCTACTTGCCGATTGAACAGGTCAGATTGGCTCTGCAGTATACAGCCTATAACAAGTTCAATGGTTCATCGTCAAATTATGATGCTTCCGGAACATTTACGGGTCGTAATGCAAAGGATAACAATACCTGGTTCCTTTCTACATGGTTTCTGTTCTAAGGTGACATAATGAAAATAAAGATAATTTTTTGTACCGCTGCGTTCTTGTTGGCTGGCCCTGCTTTTGCTCATTCCGGAAAGGCAATTTACGAGCAGACTTGCGCTACCTGTCACCGAAGTGGTGTTATGGATGCACCAAAATTAGATGATAAAGAGGCCTGGACGCCACGACTTGCGCAAGGAAGAGCAAAGTTGATTGAGCATGCGGATTACGGGTTGAATGCGATGCCTGCTCACGGTGGCAATGATGCCTTTTCTGAAAAGGATATTGAGGCAGCTGTGGATTACATGATAGAGCAGGTGAATGGTTCTTCTGCAAAAGTTTCTAAGTAACACTGGCTTTTATCATGTTCTAAAAAATGTCGTAAATGCCTTAAGAGTGGCGGTTCTGGCCTTTTGTAATCTGTTTTATGTCATAAAATTGGTTTGTGTTTTTGGTCAAATCTTGAAGGCCCGGCTATATGCCGGGCCTTTTTATTGGCATCATACGTGAGTTGTAACTTAATTTATCTCACTACTCAAGCATGTATACTTCGTATTCCGGTTGATATTTTTAGTATGAAGTTTTGAGGGTAAGGGTGCGGCAAGTTTTACTTTTATTTATTCTGAATTATATCGATTAAAGTGCATTGGTTTTTAAAATGATGTATCAATGATTTTCTATTGAAATGTTCCATGTCAGGCAATACTGAATCCCGTCTACACCACGCTCCCGAAGTGTGGTTGAGCAATATGCCGGTTCTTGATGATTATTTGGTAATCCGAATTAACCGAAAATTGTTGATTGCCATGGCTGCATCGTTACTGTTGCATTTGATGTTTTATCTTTTCTTTCATTTTCAGAAACCCATTGATATTAATTCGATTAATGCAGGAAGTAATGTTCTTACCGTACAATTAAATCCAATAGTATCATCGAAAAAAACGACAACGCAGCCTGACACTCCGCCTGCCAGCCATAGTACTCAGGTTCAAGCTCAGCGCCATCAAACAAAACCATTAGTATCAGCAAAACCTGCGAAACGGATTCCGCCCACGCTAACTGTTAAGCCGGATATAGTCGCTAATCCAATCAAACCAGTTGCGCCCCCATCGAATAAAACCGCGGAAGAAGAGCCCACCGATATGGCCAGTTTTGTCAAAGCGGCCAGAGCTCGACGACAATTGGCTGAACTTGGAAATGGCGATACCGCACAACCCTCTGAAGAGGATATAAGAAACGCAAATATCAGTCGCAACCTTCAGCAACAGGGAGGGGGTGGGATATTTCAAATTATGCGTGTTGGCACACGTAGTGCGGTTTTCTCGTTCAGGGGGTGGGACAGTAATTACAATAATGGCAGACGTGAAGAAATTGAAGTGCAGGCAGATGCAAACACAGATGTGGAGCATGCCATCATACGCAAAATGATAACCATCATTCGCCAACGTCACAAAGGTAATTTCAATTGGGAGTCGCAGCGCTTGAATCGTGTGATCACGCTTTCTGCACTTGTGGAAGATAATGCCGGATTGGAAGACTTCATGTTGCGTGAGTTCTTTAGAGCCGGGTTGAGACCATCGGATCAATAGCTGTAAAATCCTCAAAATCAACACAGTGATCAATCGTTGGTATTGTTGTTGACAATATATGAAATAACATATATATTTTTCACATGCTAGATTCTAATCAATTTTTCGATATATTGGCTGATGAGACCCGTCGTCGTGTATTGGTGTTGCTGCTTAAATCACAAGAACGTTGTGTTTGCGACATTTTTCAGGTGTTAGGTCTTTCTCAGCCAAAAGTTTCACGACATCTGGCTGTGATGAGGGAAGCAGGCGTTCTCGCCTCACGAAAAGAAGGGACATGGGTGCATTATCGTATTCACCCGCAATTGCCACTTTGGGCAGTACGTATTCTTGAGTCGATGGTGCAGGGTATTGGCGAGTCGTCACCCTATGCAATAGACAATGACCTTCTGAATGAGCAAGGAACAGGTAACGCTTGCTGCAGTTAAAAATTTTTTACTCATATATATGCGTTTTGGTGCATATAATAAAGGTGCGATGATGCATAAAACGGTTCTTATTTTGTGTACTGGAAATTCATGCCGCAGCCAAATGGCCGAAGCCTTGGTTAATCATGATTTAGGGCCAGATATTGTGGCCATTTCTGCAGGCACCAGCCCAGGACCTAAAGTGGCTGATGGTGCGATTGAAGCATTAAATCTTGCTGGTGTTTCTACAGATGGGTTAAGCCCTAAACATGTTGATGCTGTGCTAAATGAAGCTGTGGATCTGGTTGTTACCGTGTGTGATAACGCCAAGGAAAGTTGTCCGGTGTTTCCACGCCCAGTTCCTACCATCCACATGCCTTTCCATGATCCCCATGGCGAAGCGCTAGACAGTTTTGAGCGTGTTCGCGATGAAATACGTGCCAAATTGCTCCCGATAATTCAGGAGCGTCTTTCGTAGTCTGTTACAGGAGATAGCCATGAAACGATTCCATGTTCACGTGTCAGTGAAAGATTTGATTGAAAGCATTCAATTTTATTCGACCATGTTCGGGCAAAGCCCAACAGTACATAAAGATGATTACGCAAAATGGATGCTGGATGATCCTCGCATTAATTTTGCCATTTCCAACCGTAGCAGCAAGGAGGGGGTAGATCATCTGGGTATTCAAGTGGATAGTGAAGAAGAGTTATCCGCTGTTCAGGTGAATCTGAATCAGGCGACCAGTTCCGTAGTGGAGCAACGAGAGGGTGCTTGCTGTTATGCGGAATCCAACAAATACTGGGTAAAAGATCCTGCCGGTATAGCTTGGGAGGCATTTCATACGCTGGGAAGCATACCGGTGTTTGGTGTTGAAGAAGCAACTGACAGTTTAGAAAAACCAGCGCTCAGCAAGAGTGGATGCTGTACGCCTGTATTTGGAAAGTCTGGCTGTTGTTGAGGGGGCATGCTTGATCCATGTTTATGATGCTTCTGTGCAAATTTCACTTGGCGCGTTTAAAACTGCTGACAAATGTCTGTGTCCTTTGAAAGCAAAAGGTGAAGGCGTTCAAGAGTTAATTTGAGTTTAAGGATAGGGCATGAGCGTCCAGTGTGAAATAACCGCGCGAGCGGAAAGCGGAGCAGCGCTTGGTTTTTTTGAACGTTGGCTGACGTTATGGGTTTTTATGTCCATTGCGATTGGCATTGGGTTAGGGCAATTAATACCAAGCCTGTTTCGCGCAGTAGGTTCAATGGAAGTGGCGCAGGTTAATTTGCCTGTGGGGGTGCTGATCTGGGTCATGATCATTCCGATGCTGCTCAAGATTGATTTTGGTGCGCTGCATCAGGTTAAGCAGCATTGGCGTGGCATTGGAGTCACACTGTTCATCAACTGGGCAGTGAAGCCTTTTTCCATGGCACTACTGGGCTGGATATTTATCCGTCAGGTGTTTGCACCCTATTTGCCCGCCGATCAGCTGGACAGTTATGTCGCCGGCCTGATTTTGCTGGCCGCCGCACCCTGCACAGCCATGGTGTTTGTGTGGAGTAACCTGACCCGTGGTGAGCCTTTATTTACCTTGTCTCAAGTGGCTCTCAACGATGTAATTATGATTTTTGCTTTTGCGCCGATTGTTGCACTTTTGCTGGGACTGTCTGCGATCACTGTGCCTTGGGATACCTTGTTTCTTTCGGTTGCGCTATATATTGTTATTCCAGTCGCGATTGCCCAAATTTGGAGAGCTATATTGCAGAAGCTTGGGCCCAGCGCCATGGAAATAACACTCAAACGGTTACATCCACTATCGCTCTCAGCACTATTGCTTACCTTGGTGTTGCTGTTTGGTTTTCAAGGCCAGGCAATTCTTGAGCAACCTTTAGTGATTGCCATGCTGGCTGTCCCGATCCTGATTCAAGTCTACTTTAATTCAGGTTTAGCCTATCTGCTGAACCGCAAGTTTGGCGTGGCCCATTGCGTGGCTGGTCCATCAGCATTGATTGGGGCGAGTAATTTTTTTGAACTGGCGGTTGCAGCGGCGATTAGCTTGTTCGGATTTCAGTCGGGGGCGGCATTGGCTACCGTGGTGGGGGTGTTGATCGAAGTGCCGGTGATGCTTTCAGTGGTGCGCATCGTCAATGCCAGCAAGCAATGGTATGAGGCAGGGCAGTAGATTTTGGCAGCAATTAAATAATTAAGGAAATCAAAATGAAAAATATATTCCGGATCACCCTGTTATTGCTGCTTTGGATGGGGGCAAATATCGCCTCAGCGAGTGCCAAACCTGACTTTCTGGTAGACGCCGATTGGCTGGCAGGTCATTTGAAAGATCAGAAGCTGGTGGTGCTGGAAGTGCGCTATCATCCGCACCGTTATTTCACCGTGGGGCATATACCTGGTGCGGTACAAGTGCAGCGTTTTAAGGATTTGGGTGATAACCACGCCATACCCTCGATGCGATTCCCCTCACGTGAAGCCTTTGAACAGACGTTGCGTACTTGGGGCGTGAATAACGATTCAACTATCGTGCTTTACGATGATTCCGTCACTGCGCTGACTTCTCGTGTTTACTTTCTGCTCGATCTGTATGGATTTGACATGAAGCGGGTGAAAATACTGAACGGTGGCACTATAGAGTGGAGTGCCTTTAACAGCATGACAAAAGAAGAAACCAAACGGAAACCGGGTAACGTCAAACTGAAGCCTGCCAAGCCCGGCATGGTGGTGGAATGGACTGATGTCTACAGCGATGTAGTGGCCAGGCGTGATCCTGCAATCGTCCTTCTGGATTCTCGCCCCGCTGATATGTATACCGGCAAGGTGGTGCAACATTCCGTTCGCGGTGGACATATTCCGGGTGCGATCAGTATCGTCAGTCTGGATGGGGCGGATGGTCAGAGCCAGACCTGGAAATCCCTGGACGACATTGCAGTGCTGTACAAGTCCCTCCCCAAGGACAAGACCATTTACGCCTATTGCCATGATGGTTTCCGTTCCAGCCTGGCCTGGCTGCAACTGAAAGCACTGGGCTACATAGATGTACGCATTTATAACGGCGGCTGGGGAGACTGGGGTAACAACCTGACGCTGCCAGTGTCGGAGGGTGATCAGCCGTACGATGATGCATTTGCGCTCTGATATCAGGATGAGTTAAATAATATGTTTGATGCTTTAGCTACCTTACTGATTTACGATTTGGCCGGGATGAAAGGTACGGCCCTGAGTGATGCTTTGCATTTTTTTGTCATGGATGTGACCAAGATATTGGTGTTGCTCACCTTGGTAATTTATGGTATGGGGTTGCTTCGCGCCTTGCTCAAACCCGAGAAGGTGCGCGAGTTCATTCGCAATCGAGGTAATATCCAAAGCCGTTTCATGGCTGTGGGACTGGGGGCGGTGACACCATTCTGTTCCTGTTCGTCTATTCCGCTCTTTATCGGCTTTGTGGAGGCAGGTATTCCATTGGGCGTGACCCTTTCATTTCTGATCGCCAGTCCGATGATCAACGAAGTGGCCGTGGTGCTGCTAGCATCCATTATCGGCTGGAAATTCACCGTGCTATATATCGTTACTGGATTGTCTGTTGCATTGATCGGCGGCTTTGTGCTGGAGCGATTCAAGCCAGAGCGTTGGGTTGAGGATTATGTCTGGAAAATTCGCATGGGTGAATCAGCGCAGATTGAAGAAGATAAATCTATGCGAGCCCGGCATCAGTACGCGGTAAATCAAGTTAAAGAAATCGTCCGGCGCATCTGGAAATACATTCTCATCGGTGTGGGAGTGGGTGCGTTTATTCATGGATTCGTGCCGGCTGATCTGGTTGCAAAGGTTGCAGGAGGAGGCGGTCTGCTGTCGGTGATAGGAGCGGTGCTAGTTGGCGTGCCACTTTATTCTGACGCAGTTGGGATTATACCGATTGCCGAGGTGCTGTTGGGTAAGGGGGTGCCAATCGGTACAGTACTGGCCTTCATGATGTCCGTCACTGCGCTGTCGCTGCCAGAAATGATTATATTGCGTAAAGTCATCAAGGTTCCGCTAATGGTATTGTTTTCAGGCTATCTGGCGCTGGCTTTTGTTGTCGTAGGCGTGTCGTTTAATTTTTTGAGGACTATATTATGACCCATTCGGTTTTGCATCCATCTATCGTGGCGCTGGTCTCGCTCGCATCCAACATCGCGGCAAACCATCCCAATCAGGGTCTGTGCCAATTAGATAAGTTAAAAGAGTTTGGTGTGTCAGAAGAACAGATTGATCTGGTGGTGGAAATTGCGCGTCACATCAGAGACGAGTCGGCGAAAAAGCTGGATGATAAATTCGATCAAGCATTCAAAGCCTGTTTTCCCCCTGAAGGAGGAGAAACGCTAAGTACTATCCCCGTGGCGGGCGGTGCATGTTGCACCCCTACACCATCCGGAAAATCTTGTTGTTAACTGTGAAAGTAGGAGTTGAATATGAAAAATATTAAAGTATTAGGAACCGGTTGCACCAATTGTAAAACAACGCTGAAACTGATTGAGGACGCTGCCAAGGCAAAAGGCACCGAAATTCAGCTTGAGAAAATAGAAGACATTGCTCAGATATTGGGCTATGGAGTTATGTCGACACCAGGCGTTGTGATTGATGGGAAGGTGGTGCATGCTGGAGGTGTTCCGTCCAAAAGTACGATAGAAAGCTGGTTGTAATCTCTGTGGTAATACCGATGCTGGAATTGTTTTGTTAAATATAATTCTCAGTATCAGGTTAATTCGGATTGAAAATGCACTACGCGCTGGTATTGATAACGCTTCCGACTAAGCTATCCCTGATGGGACGATTTTCAACGTTGGCAGAATGTTGATCCAGTTGCTGCGTTTGGGATGACTTACTAATTGCCTGTATATTGTTATCACCCTGTGATTGTACGGCTACCGCATCCAGGCGTGCCTGTATGACATTGATTTTGGCTTCGACAGCCTGAATTTTTGCTTTTCCTTCTGTGGTTTTAGCCGAAGCACAATTAACGCAATCGGATAATTCCTGTTGAAGGCGCGCAAGTTGAGCTTCCAAGCCTGCAGATGCAGTGCCGGAGCCTGCAGTACTGTAAGCCTGGGAAATGCCTGTTGCCTGTATCACCTTGCCCCCATCATTGCACTAAGGTCTAAGCGCTAGTATTGATGATACTTCCGACAGTATTGCCGGCTACAGGCCGATTTTCAGTACTGGCCTGACTTTGGTTTGCTTGCTGAGTTTCAAGGGCTTTGGCAGCTTGCTGTGCTTCTTCTGTTCTTTTTACCTGAGAAGTTTGGTTGGTGCTTGTGAGCGCCGCAATATTACTCACCTGGTGAGATGTGGATCCGCTAACTTCCATGTGCTATCTCCTTATTCATACATATTCAATTTTGTGATGAGTTCGTCCGGCAAGACAATTTGATCTATGCCGGTAATGCTTAGTCGGTGGACTTTCCGAATCCTTACAAAATATTAAGTGAATCGGAAAATTAAAAAAATCGGGTGATTAAAGCCTTTTCCAGATTGGCATTTAAAGGTATTTTTACCCGATGACCACTACCCGGAGCTTCATCTAGTGTTTTACCGTCTTTGCTGGTCATTTGTTTCAGCGTAATGGTTTGGTTGCCTGATGGATGAATGATTTCCAATTTGTCGCCAACGCTGAAACGGTTTTTTACTTCAATTTCAGCAAAGCCGGTTTGCGCGTCATAGGCTATAACATCCCCTACATATTGGCTGCGGTCACTTTCTGAGTGCCCTTTAATATAGTTCTGGTATTCGTGGGTGTGGTGGCGTTCGTAGAAGCCATCGGTATAGCCCCGGCTGGCCAGGTTTTCTAAATCAGAAAGGAGCGAAAGGTCAAAAGGCCGGCCGGCCACTGCATCATCAATCGCTTTGCGATAAACCTGAGAGGTGCGAGCAACGTAGTAGGCGGATTTAGTGCGGCCTTCAATTTTAAGCGAATCCACCCCGATTTTTGCCAGCCGTTCAATATGTTCCACAGCTCGCAGGTCCTTGGAATTCATGATATAGGTTCCATGGTCATCTTCAATGATGGGCATGAGTTCACCCGGACGATTTTTTTCTTCAATCAGATAGACTTTGTCCGACAAAGGATGACGTTGCTGATCACCGCAATCAGCAAAGCGGGGTTCTTCCATAGCTGCGCGAAAATCCAGATCTATTTTTTGTATATCACCAGTGGCATCTTCATCTGTATCGTGAACTTTATAGTCCCAGCGGCAAGAGTTTGTGCATGTTCCCTGATTGGGGTCGCGGTGGTTAAAGTAACCAGATAGCAAGCATCGTCCGGAATAAGCAATACACAAAGCACCGTGCACAAAGACTTCCAGTTCCATGTCCGGGCAGTGTTGCTTGATCTCTTCAATTTCGTCAAAAGACAATTCTCGAGACAAAATAACCCGGGTAAGCCCCATAGCCTGCCAGAATTTTACGGTGGCGTAGTTAACAGTGTTGGCCTGTACCGATAAATGAACTGGTATTTCCGGCCATTTTTCCCGCACCATACTGATCAGGCCAGGGTCAGCCATAATCAGCGCATCGGGCTTCATAGCGATAATCGGCGCCATATCTGCCATATAGGTTTTGACTTTGGCGTTGTGAGGCATCAGGTTGCTGGCGACAAAGAATTTTTTGTTTTGGCTATGGGCTTCTTTAATGCCAATTTCCAGTTGTTCCATTTTAAATTCATTATTTCGTGCGCGCAGAGAATAACGTGGTTGCCCTGCATAGACTGCATCGGCGCCGAATAGGAAGGCGTAGCGCATTTTTTCCAGCGTGCCGGCTGGTGCCAAAAGTTCAGGAGTTTTCATTACAGTGATAAAATGCCATTAGTTTGTAAGTGAATCGTTTCGGATTTGTGGTGAGATTCTCACCTAACCAAATGGTTCAACAGTTAAATTTCAAAAACACAATTATACCTTATGTCTGATCCTTCATTTATTCACCTTCGGCTTCATAGTGAATTTTCCATCGTAGACGGTATCGTCCGTATTGGCGATGCCGTCAAGCGTGCTGCCGCAGACAAAATGCCTGCGTTGGCCCTGACTGACCTGTCCAATATGTTTGGTATGGTGAAGTTCTATAAGAAAGCTCGTGGCCAAGGGATAAAACCGATTGTTGGTTGTGATGTATGGGTGACCAATGAGGTGGACCGGGATAAGCCAACCCGGTTGTTGCTACTGACCCAGAATCGGCAGGGCTATTTGAACCTGTGCGAATTGATTTCGCGTGGTTATCGTACTAATCAACACCGCGGCCGCGCTGAAATTTCCAAGGCATGGCTTGCTGAAGGGTTGGCAGAAAATCTGATTGCTTTGTCTGGCGCTCATATGGGTGACATTGGTGTAGCGCTGCAAATGGAAAACCTGGATGAAGCCGCCAGGTTGGCCGGTGAGTGGGATAAATTATTCCCGCAACGCTTTTACATTGAACTGCAGCGCACAGGTATGCCGCAGATGGAAAACTATGTACAACGCGCGTTGAATCTGGCTTCCGAACTGAAATTGCCTGTGGTGGCGACCCACCCTATCCAGTTTATGGATACCGATGATTTTAAGGCCCATGAAGCTCGGGTGTGTATTGCTGAAGGTGCTGTGCTGGGAGACCAGCGGCGCGCCAAGGCATTTACAGCAGAACAGTATTTCAAAAGCCAGCAGGATATGGCGACCCTTTTTGCCGATGTGCCTGAAGCATTAGCGAATACCATTGAAATTGCTAAACGCTGTAACTTGACGATTGAGCTGGGTAATAACAAATTGCCACAGTTTCCCACGCCGGAAGGAATGACGCTGGATGATTTCATGTGCCAGGAGGCTGCCAATGGCCTCAAGGTGCGCATGGAATTATTGTATCCAGACCCGGTAAAGCGTGAAGAACAGATGCCCGTGTATCTGGACAGGTTAAAGTTTGAAACCGATACTATCGTACAGATGGGATTCCCCGGCTATTTCCTGATTGTGGCGGACTTTATCAACTGGGCAAAACATAATGGTGTGCCGGTAGGGCCGGGGCGGGGGTCTGGTGCAGGTTCCCTTGTGGCATATGTGCTAGGCATTACCGATCTTGATCCGTTGCGATATGACTTGCTGTTTGAACGTTTCCTGAACCCGGAACGGGTATCCATGCCTGACTTTGACGTGGACTTTTGTCAGGACGGGCGCGAACGAGTTATTGAATATGTGCGCGATCATTATGGCGCGGATAGTGTTTCCCAGATTGCTACTTTCGGTACATTGGGCTCCAAGTCAGTGATTCGTGACGTGGGCCGCGTGCTTGAAATGCCCTATAACATGTGCGACCAGTTATCCAAACTGGTGCCAATTGAAGGCGTTAAGCCCGTTTCGTTGCAGAAAGCGCTGGAAATGGAACCGCAACTCAAGGAACGCTACGATAACGAAGAAGAAGTGCGCGAGCTGTTTTCTCTGGCAGAAAAACTGGAAGATTTGACCCGTAACGTGGGTATGCATGCCGGAGGCGTGTTGATCGCTCCGGGCAAGTTAACTGATTTTTGCCCACTTTATTGTGCTCAGGGCTCCGAATCTGTCGTGAGCCAGTTTGATAAAGATGACGTAGAGCAGATCGGTCTGGTCAAGTTCGACTTTTTGGGTCTGCGCACGCTAACCATTATTGATTGGGCAGTGCGGTATATTCGTGATCTGAAACGTCAGGCAGGGGCGGATGATGCTTTTAACATCGAAACCATTCCGCTGGATGATGTGAGATCTTACCGTTTGCTAAAAGATTGCAACACCACAGCGGTATTCCAGCTGGAATCCCGCGGGATGAAGGACCTGATTCGCCGCCTGCAACCGGATTGTTTTGACGATATTGTGGCGCTGGTCGCATTGTTCCGTCCCGGCCCGTTGCAGTCAGGTATGGTGGATGACTTTATTAACCGTAAGCACGGCAAAGCCAAAGTTGATTACATGCACCCTAATCTGGAGGCAACGCTTAAGCCTACCTATGGTGTGATTGTTTATCAGGAGCAGGTAATGCAGATCGCCCAGATTCTGGGCGGCTATTCGCTTGGCAGTGCGGATATGCTGCGCCGTGCCATGGGTAAGAAAAAAGCTGAAGAAATGGCGGAACACCGCAGTATTTTCGTCGGTGGCGCGACCGAGCGCGATGTTGAACCCAAGAAGGCAGAATATCTATTCGACCTGATGGAGAAGTTTGCCGAGTACGGTTTTAATAAATCCCACTCTGCAGCCTATGCGCTGGTAGCGTATCAGACTGCTTTTCTTAAAGCGCATTTTCCTTCCGCATTTATGGCATCGACCATGTCGGCCGATATGGATGATACCGATAAGGTTCATACTTTTTACGATGATTGTCTGGTGAACGGCCTGGAAGTGCTGCCGCCGGACATTAACTCAAGTGAATACCGCTTTGTGCCGGTGAATGACAAGCAGATACGCTATGGCTTGGGTGCAATCAAAGGGACCGGTGAGGCAGCGATTAATGCCATTGTGAATGCACGTAACACAGATGGGCCATTTAAAGACTTGTTTGATGTTTGTCGTCGTGTTGATAAACGTATCGTGAATCGCCGCGTGCTGGAATCATTGGCGAAGGTGGGCGCATTCGATTCTCTCAATGACAATCGTGCCACCATGCTGGCGTCGGTTGGCATTGCCCTGAATTCTGCAGAACAGGCGAGCCGCGACGTCAATCAAAGCAGCTTGTTCAGTCTGTTTGATGATGATGCAGGCCATCAGGTGCAATTGGTTGAAGCGCCACGCTGGAATGACAGAGAGCAGTTGATCCAGGAAAAAGCCTGCCTTGGCTACTACTTCAGTGGGCACCCTTATACCTCTTATGCCAAAGAAATCTCTGGATTTGTGAGAACCCGTCTCAAGGATTTATCCCCGCAACAGCAGCCAGTATTTATGGCTGGAGTCGTTTATTCAACGCGCACTCAAATGACACGCCGTGGAAAAATGATGATTGTTTCTCTGGATGACAGCAGTACTCAGATAGAGGTCACAGTGTTCAGTGAATTGGTGGATGCCCACCGTGACCTGTTAAAAGAAGATCAATTGCTGGTAATCGAAGGCAAAGTAACCCGCGATGATTATTCAGGCCCGGGTAGTCTGCGCGTCACTGCAGAAAAACTGTACGACCTTACAGGAGCAAGGACCCGATTTGCCAAAGCCATACATATCTCCTGCAACGGGCAGGCGAACTCCGGTAAGCTGCAGGAATTGCTTTCACCCTACCGGAATGGCGGTTGTCCAGTGACCATTTCTTATCGGAATAACCGGGCAAGTTGTGATGTGGAGTTGGGAGAAACATGGCGGGTGCAACTGCACGATAATCTTTTGCTGTCGTTATCAGACTGGCTGGATGCTGAAAACATTCGTATTCGGTATCAATAGTTTTCTGCAAAGTAATTAATTTAACAATGGATTTGCTTCGTGTTTTGAGATTTTGTCAGCGTTTTTCACTTTAAGCCTGAACGAGAAATTGGGCTGTCTGAAATATTTTTGAAATAACACTTGCACATTATATTCAAATATTAGATAATTCTAATAACGCTGAGGTCTTCCTCTTCCCCGAGGAACTTGGTGTTGTCTCCTCCATCCTCCTTCTTTGGTGGATTTTTAAGCGCGGTTCAAAATTGAACCGCGCCTTTTTTTGCCTGTTTTCTGCGTTTCTTGGTTTATTGTAGTGTTGTATACTCCATAGGTTTATTTTTTTTGAGAATAAAAAGACCGTTTATGGAATCCCTGCAAATCATTGACCAGAACTTGCTGAATAATGTGTCGAGTTCGGCGGAAGAATCACCTCGCAAACGTAAAAACTATAATTTTCATGGCGCCGATGGGGATGCGAGTCATCGCTTGCTCAATGCAATGGAACCCGAATCCTACATTCCCCCGCACTGCCATCAGGATACAAGTAAAGATGAAACGATCATTGTATTACGTGGTAAGTTTGGTATTTTGTTCTTTGACGAAGAAGGAAATGTATCTTTTAAAGCCGTGATGTCCCCTGCTGGAAATGCTGTAGGCGTCAATATTCCACATGGTATATTCCATACACTCATCGCACTGGAACCTGGAAGTGTATTTTTTGAATCTAAAGCTGGGCCCTATCAGCCTTTGAATCAAGATGAAAAAGCAGGTTGGGCACCTCAGGAAGGTGAGCCTGAAGCACAAGCATTTTTAGAAAAATATCGCGCTTTATTCGCGTAAATCATACAGGCTCGAATGCTGCAGGGGCGTGTTTGGACATGCCCTTCAGTTTATATTATAAGGTTCAAGACAAATGCTAATAAATAACAAGGTTCTTGTCAGTATATTGTTACCGTTAACTCTTTTGTCCGCTTCAGCGTATTCAGCAGAGTTACCATTATGGGAGTTGGGGGCCGGTGCTGGGGTGGTTAGTATGCCGGATTATCGTGGATCCGATCAGCGGCAAACTTATATTTTACCCATTCCCTATGTGGTATACCGCGGTGAGGTTTTACAGGTGGACCGACAAAAAATCAGAGGGCTTTTGTATAAATCTGACCAGGTAGAACTGGATGTGAGTCTGAATGGATCAATACCGGTTAAAAGCGACAATAATACAGCGCGCCAGGGCATGCCAAACCTGGATCCGACTTTTGAAATCGGCCCTCAGCTCAATGTGTTTTTGGCTAAAGGCGCGGAGTCGGATTATGAATTAACGCTCAGGTTGCCAGTGCGATCAATTCAGGCAGTAAAGTCTTTTCAAACCCGCAATGCCGGATTGATATTCAGCCCGGTATTGAATCTTGATTTGAAATCTGGCGAAGGTTGGAACGTGGGCTTGTCAGGTGGGCCGATTTTTGGAGATAAAAAATATCATGAGTATTTTTATTCGGTAGATTCCCAGTATGCAACACCTGATCGCCCAGCCTATACAGCGCATGGTGGGTATAGCGGTACACAGTTTACGGCTGCACTTTCAAAGCGCTATCCAAAATTTTGGGTGGGGATGTTCCTGCGGGCAGATAGTTTAAGTGGTGCGGCGTTTGAGGATAGCCCACTCTTGAAACAGAAGTATTCGGTGAGTGGCGGGCTTGGCATTTCCTGGATATTTGCGCAGTCTCAGACCAGGGTTAATGCAAGCGAATAAGCGGGTAATGTGGTTTCTGGTGCATAATTTCCAGCCATTCAGCTTTGGGTCTGCTACTTCTATAACCTATTGAAAGCGTGTAAAATGCACTCTGTTCAATTGAATTACCCTCGGTATTTTTAACTGAACAGAGTTCTCTCCGATCTTCATTGAAATACGTCTATTGTTTATCATGAATACATTACCTTTTAAGACTGAGTGCTACAGGGTCTCCAGTGAGTAACATTAATTCTGGGGAATGTTGTTTTATTCGTGGTTTCATTAGCACTGCTGGCTGTGGCAGATGATGCGCAGCATCCGTTTTCTCGGTAAATTGCTTGTTATTTTTGCCTGTCTCGGTTATCCGTGGCTGGCTCATGCCGCAATGATGGACCATACGGCTGTTCTGCTGCGGATTATTCTCGCGCTCGTTCCCTTATCTGTCTTGGCTTTCTGGACTATCAAGCATGCTACAAACCGGATTTTGTGGTCATTCGTTTTTTTGGCCGCAGCCATTGTGATATTTGTGTTGCGGAGCAATGTGTTGCTGAATTTTGATGCGGCTTTTGGCATTCCCCATGCGGCTATTAATTTATTTTTGTTATGGTTTTTTGGACATACATTACTGCCTGGTAAAGAACCGCTGATTACGCGATTGGCTCGCAGGGTTCACGGTACACTGGATGCGCGTTTGGTGTCGTATACAAAAGGCGTAACGATCGCCTGGTGTGTATTTTTTATCGGGCAAATCATGACATCGGTCCTGTTGTTTAATTTCACTTCCCTTTCAACATGGTCACTTTTTATCAATTTTATCAATTTCCCGCTGGTGATAGTCATGTTTATTGGTGAGTATGTTTACCGCGTGTTGCGTTACCGTGATTTCCCTCATGTGACAATAAAACAGACTGTACAGGCATTTAATACAGATTTTTCATCCGCTACTGGCGCTAAACCGCGTTAAATATGATGGATGCCTTTCCGCTTATCTGCCATAAAAACGGTGGCGATACATTCGCCTTTCAGGATGGGCGTAAAATCACGGTTGACCAGTTTTTGCAGGATGTCTCTCAATTAGCGGCTTTGCTTCCTGAGCAACAATATCTGCTTAATTTGTGTACAGACCGATATCGTTTTATTGTGGGTTTTTCGGCTGCACTGGTACGCAAACAGATTAATTTGTTGCCCCCCAATCATACAGTTAGTCTGATTGAAAAATTGAGCCAGCAATATACTGGCATGTATTGTTTAACTGATACTGCCAACGAGCATCTATCACTGAAAATAGTCAGCTTTCCGCAGTTTTCTGGTACGAATGCCACTAAGCATTTAGTTCCTTCCTTTCCTTCATCGCAACTGGCTGCAATTGTATTTACTTCTGGGTCAACCGGTGAGTCCTTACCCTACAGAAAAACCTGGGGTGGATTGGTCTGGAGCGCGCGGGCTGCAGCTGAAATACTTGGCGTGATGTCTTTACCTGAATTGAGTATTTTAGGAACTGTACCGCCACAGCATATGTATGGGTTGGAGTCCACCGCGCTGATTGCCATGCAAGGTGGGTTAGCGATGCATGCTGGCAAACCATTTTTTCCTGCTGATATTTTTACGCAGTTGGATGCGTTGCCACGTCCTCGCATGTTGGTGACTACCCCGGTTCACTTGCGGACATTAATGACAGAGTATGCAGCCTTGCCGCCAGTGGAGATTGTGCTCTGCGCGACGGCTCCACTCGTGCCTCAATTGGCTATCGAAGCTGAGAAGCAATTTGGTGCCCCTTTATATGAAATTTATGGCTGTACGGAATCGGGGCAAGTGGCTACGCGACGCACTGCACAAACTTTGGAGTGGCGAACTTTCCAGGGTGTTATGCTTAGGCAGGATGAACGAGGAACCTGGGTCAGTGGCGGCCATGTCGAAACAGAAACTTTATTGAATGACTTGATTGATTTGCATAGCCCGCAGACATTCTTGCTGCAAGGCAGAACAGCTGATCTGATCAATATTGCGGGAAAGCGCACGTCATTGGCCAATCTTAATCATCATCTCAATTCGATTGAAGGTGTGCAGGATGGGGTGTTTGTCATGCCAGACGATAAAGATGGGGATGTAACCCGGCTTATGGCATTTGTGGTTGCGCCGGATATGACCAGTGAAGCGTTGATGCAAGCTTTGCGTCAGCGCATTGATGCAGCTTTTTTACCCCGGCCGCTTCGCTTTGTCGATGTTTTGCCGCGCAATCAGACCGGTAAGTTACCGCGAGAAGCGCTCCAGAAACTGTTGAGCGAGCTTGAAATATAAATGGAATTTGAACATTGGCCAAAATTGAAATAACTTTCCCGTTTGATCATCCCACTTCCTCTGGGCATTTTCCTGGCAACCCTATTATTCCCGGGGCGGTGCTGCTTGCTGAGGTGGTGCTGGCAATGGAGGCGAGTTTGAATCGTCAGTTGACACCATATAAGATAAAATCAGCCAAATTTTCTCATCCGGTAAAGCCTGGTGATCTTTTTAAAATTGAGATTGATGCGACAGTGCAAAACGAGTTTAAATTTCAGTGCATGGTGGGTGAAAACATTGTGCTGACGGGTGTAGTGAAATGCGACAACCTGCCGACGACATAATAGAAGAACATTCTGCCCCTGAGTGGGTAACGCGCCCGGAACGCAGCAACGCGCTGGCGATCCGTTTTATCGTCTGGGTTGCGCTTAAAATGGGGCGTTCAGCTGCGCGGCTGTTGCTTTATCCTATATGTCTGTATTTTATGATTTTTTCGGGTGATGCCCGTAAAGCATCCAGAAACTATTTGCAGAAGGCATTGGGCCGCAAACCGGGCCTCAGGGATTTGTTTCGTCATGTGCATGCCTTCGCATCAACGATTCTTGATCGGGTGTTTTTGTTTAATAATCAGTTTGATTTATTCGATGTGCGTGTTCATGGTCAGGAAGTGATGGATGACATGATAGCCAGTAAGCAGGGATGTTTTTTGCTTGGCGCGCATATGGGTAGTTTCGAAATCATACGCTCGCTAGGTCGTGAGTCTATAGCACCCAGCGTAAGCATGGTGATGTATGAAGAAAACGCTAAAAAACTGAATGCTGTATTGAATGCCATTAACCCGGACCTGGTGATGCAGGTGATCGCGCTGGGTAAAATCGACTCCATGTTCAAAGTGGAAGATGCTCTGGCTCGCGGGGGCTTTGTCGGCATGCTGGCGGATAGAACCATTGAAGGTGAAGGCACCGTACCTTGTGATTTTTTTGGAGAGCAGGCCAATTTGTCTACCGGCCCGTTCCGTATAGCCATGATGCTTAAACAGCCTATTGTCTTGATGTTCGGTCTTTACCAAGGTGGCAATCAGTATGATATTTATTTCGAACGGTTTGCTGATATTTCACAGGTTGAGCGATCTCAGCGTACGTTTGCGCTTGAACAAGCGCTTAAACAATATACAGGGCGGCTTGAACACTATTGCCGTCTTTTCCCCTATAACTGGTTCAACTTTTATGATTTCTGGAAATAAACATTTTATGCGTTCTCTTCTGGCGGGTGTTTGTCTTTTGATGGCAGGTATGGGTATGTCTGCGGCAGGCGCGGAACAAGCGAAGCCTGCCAGTCTTGATGTAAAGCAGCTCATGCAAAATCTGGGTCACGTAAAAGTGGCCAAAGGGACGTTTGTAGAACGAAAATACATGAGTATTCTAAGCACGCCACTGGAACTTTCTGGTACGCTGATTTATACCGCGCCTGGCCATCTGGAAAAACATACATTGCTTCCCAAGCCAGAAAGCATGGTATTGGAACAGGATAAACTGACCCTTGAAAACAAGACAAAAAATCAGCGTCGCACGGTTGTATTGCAGGAGTACCCTGTAATATGGGCTTTTGTAGAGGGTATTCGTTCCACATTGGCGGGTGATCTGCCAACCCTGAGCAAGTTTTATCGAGTTAGCCTGGATGGCAACGTCAATCAATGGCGTTTGCAACTGGTACCAGTGGAATCTGATATGAGAGCCGTAGTGGACGAGATTCACATCAGCGGTAGCAAGAATTGGGTGCGCACTATTGAAATTATCGAGAGTGGGGGTGATCGGTCGGTCATGACAGTGACTGAGGATGCTTCGTGAATGTAATGTCGCGTTGGGCCATTGGACTTTGGCTGGCCTTTATAGTCGCTTGCATTTTCGTCATTAGCCGTACAGAGTTCAGCACCGATCTTTCAGCTTTTTTGCCACGATCTCCCACGCCTGCACAACAAGTGCTGGTGGAGCAGTTACGAGAAGGGGTTGTTTCACGTTTGATATTGGTCGGGCTTGAGGGTGCCACTCCGGAAATATTGGCCAATACCAGCAAGCAGTTGGCAGCACAGTTAAGAACACAAGCCGATTTTGTTTCTGTAAACAATGGCGAACATGTTGGCGAAGATAAAGACCACGATTTCCTCTGGAAAAACCGTTATCTGCTGAGCCCTGCTATTACACCAGCGCATTTTTCTGTTGCTGCTTTACGCAATTCCCTGGAAGAAGCTCTGCAACTGCTTGGCAGCCCCGCAGGTACATTAGTTAAGAAGATACTTAAAGACGACCCGAGTGGTGAATTGATACGCTTGCTGGAACAGCTGGAAGGCCAAGCAAGACCGGCAATGCAAGAAGGGGTATGGTTTTCAAAAGAAGGCAAACGTGCCTTGCTCGTTTTACAGACCAAAGCGGCAGGGTATGACATTGATGCCCAGGAAAGTGCAATTGCTGTAATCCAAAGCACATTCGCGCGGGTAGCCGGGCATGATACGAGCGTGCAGTTACAATTAAGCGGGCCAGGCGTATTCTCCGTCAGCACCAGAGAAAGAATCAAGGGCGATGCATGGCGCTTTTCGTTGATAGCTACAGTCCTTATTGCTTGCCTGCTATTACTGGTTTATCGATCATTTCGCGTATTAATACTGGGGTTGTTGCCAGTCGCTAGCGGTGCGCTTGCGGGGATAGCAGCAGTCAGTCTGGGATTTGGCTCTGTGCATGGTATTACGCTGGGGTTTGGCGCTACGCTTATTGGAGAAGGCGTGGACTATGCCATATATCTATTCACGCAAATCGCCCCATCAGTAGCGCCTAAAACGACTTTCAAACGTATTTGGCCAACATTGAGATTAGGCGTGCTGACATCCATTTGTGGTTTTAGCGCCATGCTGTTTTCGGGCTTTCCCGGGCTTGCCCAGCTAGGTATGTTCTCCATTGTAGGGTTAATAGTGGCAGTGACAGTAACGCGCTGGGTGCTACCCGCTTTGCTGCCACAGGGCTTCACTGCACGAGCCGTTACCAGTGTTGCACCTACCGTGATGGCATTAGTCAAGCGCGCGCCAGTCTTGCGCATACCATTGCTGCTGTTGGTTGCCAGCGCCTTTGTGGTGTTGATCGTTTTATCACAGCGCGGGCCTTTATGGAGTGATGAATTATCCAGTCTCAGCCCATTGCCTAAAGCTGACCAACTTCTTGATGAACAGTTGCGAAATGACATTGGTGCACCGGATGTGCGCTATTTGATTGTTGTGAATGCGAAAGACGCAGAGGCTGCGCTTCAGGCCAGTGAAAATATAGCAGTTGTGTTGGGCCAGATGACCATAAAAGGGGCGTTACAGGGCTTTGAGTCTCCTGCCACGTATTTGCCCAGTTTGCAGATGCAACGTGTGCGTCAGGCTGCATTACCAACAACTGAAGTATTGCGTGAAAACCTTCAACTGGCATTGCGCGAGTTGCCTTTTCAACCGGATTTATTTAAACCATTTTTAGAAAACGTTGCGCAGGCAAAAACACAGCCGTTAAGCACCAGAAGTAATCTGCAAGGCACTAATCTGGCGTTGAAGCTGGATTCATTGCTAGTCAAGCGCGCGCATGGCTGGGCTGCCATGCTGTCTTTGCGTGGGGTAACCGATCCTGAAGCCATAACAAGGGAAATAGCCAAATTACCCGGTCCCCAGGCAATTATGCTGGATATGAAGTATGAATCCGACCAGTTATATCAGACTTATCGGCATGGAGCGCTCACCTTTTCAATGTTGGGTGGCATAGCAATCGTCATTTTATTATTTGCAAATTTACGCTCACCCCGTCGGGTATTTGAAGTGCTGGCTCCGCTTGCCGCAGCGGTGATTATTGTCACGTGTGTGCTGGTGCTAAATGGTCACATGTTATCCATATTTCACTTGGTAGGTTTGTTGCTGGTTGTTGCAGTTGGCTCTAATTATTCCCTGTTTTTTGATCGGCCTTGCGATACAAGCGAGGACAGGGAACGTATGCTGGTATCGTTGCTGTTTGCGAATATTGCGACCATGATAGGGTTTGGTTTGCTTTCTTTCTCCCATGTTCCGTTGCTGAAGGCAATTGGTTCAACGGTGGGAATGGGGGCGATTTTAAGTCTGGTATTTTCAGCTATTCTGATAGTGCGACAAGAAAACAAGCCTATAGAAAAAGCTAAATCCAAGGTTTAAGTAGTTCCATTGTTTGTTTCTTAGATCTGTCTATGGTGATCGGTTTTTCGTTGCAGGTGGCGGCAAGTTTACTCGCCCCTTGTGGAAGAATGGCGCTGTCAAGAATGTGGATTGAACCTGAAAACCCTGAAATCAACACATTTAAGTGATTTGAAAAGTAGCCATGGATTCAATCATTGATATAGCGCCTGGCGTGACTGGTAGCAGAGATGTGCTGGTATTATTGCCGGGTGCCAAAGATCGCCCGCAGGATTTTGTGGGGCATGGCTTTATACAAGCGGTACGGGAACGAAATTTACCGATAGATGTAGTCGCAGTGGATGCCCATGTGGACTATTACCTTGAAGGTAATATTGTTGAGACCTTGCGGCATGATATTATTTCAGCGCTGCAAGAAAAAAAGTATTGCCGAATCTGGGTGTTGGGTATTTCTATTGGGGGTTTGGGTGCGCTAAGTTTTGCACGTAAATATCCCGCGTTAGTCGAAGGTGTGTTCCTCCTGGCGCCTTTTCTCGGTGTTCGGGGAACAATTGCCGAGGTGGTGCGTGCTGGTGGTTTAAATAACTGGAATCCGGGTTATATCGCGCCAGAAGATCATGAGCGAGAGCGCTTGGCATGGCTTAAAACCTTTCCATCCAGCGAAGTACCCATGCCCAATATATATTTGGGCTATGGTAAAGAAGATCGTTATGCACCGGCAAGCATATTGCTGGCAGAGCGTTTACCCCCTCACCATGTATTAGCGCTGAATGGCGGCCATGATTGGCAAACCTGGATTGCGCTTTGGCGTGGCCTGCTGGATAAAGATATTTTGCCTAGGTTGGTTGTGAGAGAACAGAAATAAGATTAGCTTGAGAAAAGAATTGAATGGCATCCAGTGAAAATAGCATTTCAGGTTTAAACCGAAAAAGTCGGCCCTGGCGGCCTGCCCCGGCTATTGGTTTTTCCATAAAACTGCATATTGCAGGGCTGGTAGTTGTGTTGCTGCAACCTTCGGCGTGGCAATGGGTGCTGGGTTTAATCGTTTTGAATCACACGGTGCTGGCTGGTGCAGTGTTATGGCCCAAAGGCCAACTGCTCGGCTCAAATATTACACGGCTTCCTGATGTTGCTGCACTGCGTAGCGAAGTTTCTCTGACGTTTGACGATGGTCCTGATCCGGTTGTTACACCCCGCGTGCTGGATTTGCTGGATCAATATCAGGCAAAAGCCAGCTTTTTCTGTTTGGGTGCCAGGGCTGAAGCACATCCTGAAATTATCAAGGATATATTACGCCGAGGGCATAGCGTAGAAAATCATAGTTATAGTCATCCCAATGCGTTCTCTTTTTATGGCATTTCACGATTACGTCGCGAGGTGGAGAATGCACAGAAGGCAATAGCCAGCACGAATGGGCACACACCTTTATTCTTCAGAGCGCCAGCGGGGTTTCGTAGTCCTATGCTCGACCCTGTACTGGCAAAAGCAGGTTTGCATTATGCTTCATGGACAAGACGTGGGTTTGACGGCGTAAAGAGTGATCCTGCTTTAGTTTTGCAAAGGCTCACTCAAGGATTGGCGGCAGGGGATATCCTGCTGCTGCATGATGTTGCACGCTCATCAGTCACAGAACCAGCGGTACTGTTAGTGTTGCCTAAATTACTTAAAGTGTTGGCGGAAAAGGGACTTAAGTCGGTTTCTTTGCCAGCTGCGTTTGGTGGAAATGCTTAGTCAGTTCTCATTCGGGAAGGCTTGATTCCCTCTCCCATTGTGGGAGTGGAGACAGTTAATAAAAAATGCAGTTTACCGCAGAGACGCGGAGACGCAGAGGCTGGAAAGGCTGGAGCGTTTTATCTGGAAGGGATTTGTAAATGTATTTTTCTCGGCGCCTCCGCGCCTCTGCGGTAAAAATGAAATATTACTTCATCCAGTGTTTTTTTATAAATCTGAGTTGTTCGCTGTAATACAGATTTGCTCTTGTGATTTCAGTTCAAATAACTATGCGGCTAGTGGATATGTTACGTATTTGTTAAAATCGGTTACTTACTGTGCAATTATTGCCCTTTTAGAGCATTTACAAACAAAATTCGCGGGATTCATCCCTTTTTCATTTTCTCCATATTATTTGCATGCAACCTCTTGTTATTTCACGTACTGCCATTGTAAATAGTCTGGGCGCTGGTTTGGCTGCGACTGCCAATGCCCTGCGTGACAGACGTTCAGGTCTGGCGCCCTGTGCTTTTGAAAATGTGGCGCTGAATACCTATGTCGGGCAAGTAGCAGGGCTGGAAAACGAGCGTATCAGACCGGATCTTGCCGAATATGACTGCCGTAATAACCGGTTGGCGCAAGTTGGCTTGCAACAGGATGGATTTGCTGAATCCATAGAAGCCGCCATTCAGAAGTATGGTGCTGATCGTATTGGTGTGTTTATGGGTACGAGTACTTCCGGCATATTGCAAACGGAATTGGCTTATCGCAGACGGGATTCTGAATCGGGTGCGCTGCCAGCAGACTTTCATTATGCACAAACGCAGAATACCTTTTCCCTGGCTGATTTTGTTCAGCGTTATTTCGGCTTGAAAGGTCCATCAGTGGTGGTTTCTTCTGCTTGCTCTTCTACGGCCAAGGTGTTTGGTAATGCTGCACGCATGATAGCTGCTGGTGTATGCGATGCAGCTATTGTTGGAGGGGTGGATACGTTGTGTCTGACCACACTCTATGGATTTAATTCATTGGGTCTGGTGTCACAATCACCTTGCCGTCCTTACGACGTGAATCGCGATGGCATTTCTCTCGGAGAAGGTGCCGGCTTTGCCCTGTTGGAAAAACAATCTACTCAATCAGCCGGAGAAATGCTGCTTTTAGGCATTGGTGAAAGTAGCGATGCCTATCACATGTCTACTCCGCACCCAGAGGGAATGGGAGCAAAGCTGGCTATCCAGAGCGCGCTCAATGCTGCCGGGCTCCGCCCTGAAGATATTGATTACGTTAATTTGCATGGCACGTCCACTAAGTCCAATGACGCCAGCGAAGATAAAGCAGTTTACGGCGTGTTTGGTGCAAAAACGCCATGCAGTTCCACCAAAGGCTGGACAGGGCACTTATTGGGTGCGGCAGGCATAACAGAAGCAATTATTTCGATGCTTGCCATAGAAAACAGCCTGATCCCCGGTAGTCTGAATACTCTGGATCTTGATCCTGAACTGAAAAGTAATTATCAGATAAACAATCTTGCCATACCGGTTAACCGGGTGGTCAGTAATTCCTTTGGCTTCGGCGGCAGTAACTGTAGTCTGGTACTGGGAAGGGCTATTTGATGAAGATATATGTTGAAGGCGTTGGTTTGCTTGGCCCCGGTCTGAATGGATGGCATTTCAGCTTATCCTGTCTGACGGCTAATGAAGCCTACGTTTCCGCGCCAACCGAGCTTAAAGCCAGTGAATTATTACCAGCAGCCGAGCGCCGCCGCACAGGCGTGCCAGTCAAGCTGTCGCTTGCTGTTGGGCAGGAAGCTTTTGCAAATGCGCAGCGTGACCCAGCAACCACTGCCACTGTATTTTCATCTTCAGGTGGTGACGGCGATAACTTGCATCATATTTGTGAAACACTTGCTGTCGCGGAACTGGAAGTATCCCCAACCCGATTTCACAATTCTGTTCACAATGCGGCAGCAGGTTACTGGAGCATTGCCACACACTCTCAGGAGCCTTCAACCAGCCTTTGTTGTTATGACGCCAGTTTTTCCTCAGGCTTACTGGAGTCAACAACGCAAATCGTGGTGGATGGCATACCTGTTGCGCTGATCGCCTACGATCATCCTTATCCGGAACCGCTGCATGCAGTACGTCACATTGGTGGAAATTTTGGCGTGGCGCTGGTGCTTACCCCTAATGTAACAGAGCATACTTTTGCCGCGTTGGATGTGAGCCTTGTGGCAAATATAGATTGTCCGACACCCATGACTGATCCCGCATTAGAAACACTCAGAGCTAGCATACCTGCAGCCCGTGCATTGCCCCTTCTGGCAGCGCTGGCACGTAAGTCTCAGGAAGTGGTATTTCTGGAATACGTCGCCGGAAACTATCTGCGGGTAGCGGTGCAACCGTGTTAGTAACCAAAGAAGCGATCGCAGGTATGATTCCGCACACCGGTAACATGTGTTTGCTGGATGGAGTGAGTCACTGGGATGCAAACTCAATTACTTGTGTCAGTCAAACCCATCACGATGTAGCTAATCCGATGCGAATTAATGGGCAATTACCAGCGTTAAGCGGTATCGAATATGCCGCACAGGCAATGGCGGTACATGGCGGGTTAACGGGCCTGGTGGATGAAAAGCCCAAATCCGGTTATCTGGCCGGATTGCGAGATGTGGTGTGTCACGTCAGTCGACTGGATGATTTAGAGGGTGAAATGGTGGTGGATGCGGAACAGGTAATGGGTGATGCAAGTCTGGCAATTTATAATTTCTCACTGAAAGTAGGGGCAACTGCAGTGCTGCAGGGTCGTGCAACCGTGGTATTGAATGTGACAGGAGAAACAGCATGAAACGTGCGCTTGTCACTGGCGGCAGCGGGTCTATAGGCGCTGCTATCTGTCGTAAACTTGCCGTGGATGGCTGCCATGTTTATGTTCACGCAAATTCGAATTTAAAACAGGCGCAACACATTGCAGCAGAAATTGTTACCAGTGGAGGGGCAGCATCTGCTGTCGCTTTTGATGTGGCAGACAGTGAGAGTACCAGTGCTGCACTGCAGGCGTTGTTAGTTGATGGTCCAATACAAATTTTGGTCAATAATGCTGGCATACACGATGATGCCGTAATGCCGGGCATGAAGACAGACCAATGGACACGAGTGATTGATGTCTCCCTGAATGGATTTTTTAATGTCACCCAGCCACTGCTGATGCCCATGATCAGCACCCGTTGGGGGCGCATCGTGAATATATCGTCGATCGCAGCCATCGTCGGTAACCGTGGGCAAACCAATTACGCCGCTGCAAAAGCGGGGTTGCATGGTGCAACCAAATCCCTCTCGCTTGAATTAGCAAGCAGGGGTATCACCGTAAATGCTATTGCGCCGGGTATTATTGCTTCGGCAATGACGGATGGTGTGTTCACCAAAGAAATGATCAATCAGATGGTGCCGATGAAACGGGCAGGTAAGCCGGAAGAGGTGGCAGATTTGGTGAGCTTTATGGCTTCTGAACAGGCTGCCTATGTGTCAGGCCAGATTATTTCTATTAATGGTGGCATGGTCTGATAGTAGAAATTTGAGACAGTCCGTATTTTGCTAATCTCTCAGTATGTAAAACTCGAGACTAAACCCGGAAAATAGTATCTGACGATAAAATGCATTGCTCTTTATACGAGCGGTTCTATCCCGGGCAGTGTCATAAATGCTTGCTCCCGAAGCGTAGCCACAAAATCCTTTTGAAAAGCCCGTCCTGCATCATTTTCACGTGAGGCGGTGTATAGCCCGCTCCATAATCCGCGTTTGGTGATAGGGCGTGCAACCACATAACCACGCTCCAGATAAGATTGAATCGCCCAGGCAGGTAAAGCTGCCAATCCCTTGCGACTGGCTACCAGTTGCACGATAGCAATGGTCAGTTCGGCATGGCGACGTTCTGGTGTAATACCAGCAGGTTTAAGGACTCTGCGCACCAGATCCAGTAAACGGTCCGGTGCTGGATAAGTAATCAATGTGTCATGGATAAAGTCTTTTGCTGTTAAATAGGATTTTGCTGCTAATGGGTGACCTGTCGCCATTAATGCGAGCATTTCATATCGAAACAGCGGGTTAAATACCACGCCTTTTTGTTTGCCGATCTCCGATAAAATGACCAGATCAGCCTTGTCTTCAGTCAGTAGCGCAACAGGGTCAGTGTGAAAACCGCCTACCAGATCCATCTCCACTTCTGGCCAATGGGTGCGATAGGCGTCCATGGCTGGCATGAGCCAGTCATAACAAGTATGGCACTCCACAACAATACGCAATTTACCGGGCTGGTTGTCTTCTGCTAACCGTGCCAGATTGCGTTCTGCAGCTTCCATCTTGGGCATGACCTCTAGTGATAACGCCAGCAATAATTCCCCTGCCGGAGTTAACCGCAAAGGGCGAGACCGCTCAAACAGCGTGACACCGAAATGGGTTTCCAGCGCAACCAACTGATGTGAAAGCGCAGATTGCGTCAAGTAAAGCCGCGTTGCTGCACGGGTAATGCTGCCGCTGTTCTTCAGGGCTTCAATCAGGCGTAAATGTTTCAGGGTAAGCATGTATGAAAAAAATTCATGGATATTAAGAAAACAATTCGTTTGAATCATAATACATGATGCCGCAAGATGCACGTTATCAATTAACGGAGCATAAATACATGACCACCATACATAGCCTTGGTTTCCCAAGAATTGGTAAAAATCGAGAACTCAAGTTTGCGCTGGAGCAATATTGGCGCGGCGAAATTAATGCAGAATCACTTGAAGCAACAGGGCAAGAGCTGCGTGTGCAACACTGGCAAATTCAAAAAAATGCAGGTCTTGATTATGTCAGCGTGGGCGATTTTGCCTATTACGACCAAATGCTTAATCATATTCAATTGCTTGGCTGTGAACCCAATCGTTTTGACTTCACAGAGCAAGTGCCGGAGCTTAACCGATACTTTACGCTGGCACGTGGCGTGGCGAACGAAGCAGCTTCATGTTGCAGTGGACACACGCCAGACAATCAAGGCACCTGGGCATTGGAAATGACCAAATGGTTCGATACCAACTATCATTATTTAGTCCCGGAATTTACGGCAGACACCCATTTCAAACTCAATTCCAGCAGATTGTTTGATGAAGTGGCCGAGGCACAAGCATTAGGGCATAAAGTGAAAGCAAGCCTAATAGGACCGCTTACGTTCCTGTATCTGGGAAAAGAAAAAACGGCAAGTTTTGACCGTCTGGATTTGATGGAACAACTCATTCCTGTCTATGGTGAGATTTTATTCAAACTCAAAAAAATGGGTGTTGAATGGGTGCAAATTGATGAGCCTATCCTGTGTCTGGATTTGCCGGTTGAATGGAAAGCAGCTTATGAGCCCGTTTACAATCGGCTCAATGCAGCTGGTATAAAATTATTGCTGGCAACCTATTTTGGTGCGCTGGAAGATAATCTGGTACTCACTTGCAATTTACCTGTAGCCGGGCTGCATATAGATGCAGTGCGTGCTTCGCAACAGATCAATCACGTCATAGATCGTCTGGCACATTATAAAGTGTTGTCCCTGGGAGTGATTGATGGGCGCAATATCTGGCGTGCAGATCTGGATCAGGCATTGGCCGCAGTGGAAATTGCGCGTGCAAGGTTAGGTGAAAGGTTGTGGTTGGCGCCGTCCTGCTCATTGCAACATGTACCGGTTGATTTATCTGCTGAAACCGCGCTGGACGATGAACTGCGTTCATGGCTGGCATTCGCAGTACAAAAGCTGGAAGAGCTAGGTGCGCTTAAAGTTGCCATAGACCAAAGTGTAGCAAGTGCAGAACATGCATTTAGTGCATCCAGAACTGCAGCCACCTCCCGCCGTCAAAGCACTCGCGTGCATAATTCAGATGTGACAGATCGAATAGCCAGTTTACCGACAGATGCAGACCAGCGTCGCTCTCATTTCAAAAATCGTCAGATACTACAACGCAGTCGTTTTAAATTGCCCCTGTTTCCTACAACCAGTATCGGCTCATTCCCACAAACCAAAGAAATACGCGCTGCACGCGCTGCTTATAAGCGCAATGAACTGACAGCAGATGGCTACACCAAGGCAATGCAGGCAGAGATCGAATTATCTGTTAACAAGCAAATTCAGCTTGGGTTGGATGTGCTGGTTCACGGAGAAGCCGAGCGCAATGACATGGTTGAATATTTTGGTGAGCAATTGGATGGGTTTGCCTTCACCCAAAACGGATGGGTGCAAAGCTATGGTTCACGTTGCGTGAAACCACCCATTATATTTGGTGATGTATCACGTCCTAAGGCCATGACAGTAACATGGACAAGTTTCGCTCAAAGCCTCACCAGCCAGCCGATGAAAGGCATGTTAACGGGCCCTGTTACCATATTGCAATGGTCATTTGTGCGTAATGATCAGCCCCGTAGCAGCACTGCGCTTCAAATTGCCCTTGCCATACGGGATGAAGTGGTCGATCTGGAACAAGCCAATATCGGTATTATCCAGATTGATGAACCGGCTATACGAGAGGGGTTGCCATTGCGACGTGCAGATTGGAAAGCTTATCTGGCATGGGCAGGGCGCGCATTCCGCATATCAGCCTCCGGGGTGAGTGATGAAACGCAAATTCACACCCACATGTGTTATTCGGAATTTAACGACATACTGCCGGCTATCGCCTCGCTGGATGCAGATGTGATCACAATAGAAACATCGCGTTCTGATATGGAATTATTGCGTGGTTTTGGTGACTTTAACTATCCCAATGAAATTGGCCCCGGAGTGTATGACATCCATAGCCCGCGTATTCCAACCACAGAAGAAATGGTCCGGTTGCTGAAAAAAGCTGCCGAAGTGATTCCAGCGGAAAATCTTTGGGTGAATCCGGATTGTGGCCTCAAAACCCGTGGTTGGCCGGAAACAGAAGCCGCACTGGCGAACATGGTGGCAGCAGCTAAAGCATTACGCTGATTAGTTCCCATCCAAAAACGCTACATCCCGCTCTCCCCTTGTGGGAGAGGGCTGGGGAGAGGGTTAAATTTTAATACGTTACTATCCTCTCTAGCCATCCCCCTTCAAGACGCATGCCAACTTTTTCATCAATAGGCACAAGGCGTTACTCAGCTTCAGAAATAGCACGTTGAAGATTGGCTCGAGCACGTTCTTCCAATGCATCATGGAAGTAATCCGTACTGTAAATGCGCCTCCGATCAACGAACGATCGCAATATGGATCGTCGTTTTTCCCGGAAAACGGCTTCTGGTACAAAGCTGTATTCCTCCCTGATTTGACGCTGGTACTCTGCAAACCTGGGCTCGGAGGCGCCAAGAATAGAGAGATCAATGTCCACAAGAAGTTGTTCGTCAGGCAACGCTGGCAGGGTAGTGTGTTTTGTTGCCAGGATAAGGTTTTCGACTCGGCAGGCAGAAGAAGTTGCTGCACCCGCTTCCAATAATACTGTCCGGGCCCAGGAGGTACAACGTTCTTCGTTGTCGTGTTGCTTGAGTTCATAGATAGCATCGTGGAACCACAGTGCCGCTTCGACTTCATCAGGGTGTTGCGCAAACTTGGAGACAACTTGGAACCACGCTTTACACTCAGCAAGATGTTGCAGTGTATGGTATTTTCGGTGAGGCTCGGAGTATCGAGATACGAGTTTCTCGTACGTATGCAAGCCATCAGAGGCCAAACCAAGGCCTTCTCTGACACGTTGCCATGACAGGTTTAAATCGACCATTTAACGATTACTTTTCCAAATCTTTGTGAACGCTATTTTGTTGATAAAGCAAAGTAAGCAAAGCGACGATTTGTATTTCTAAGCTTACTATGGCTATTGAAGAATAAAACGAAAATAGTGTTACCTATGTCCCCGACCGTTCATTACTTCATCTTCGTATAATATGAAGTATTACCTGATTTCCCAGATTTGTAATATAGCTTGCTTTTACTTTCATCATACGTAAGATCTATTTTCATAAATATTTTCTCTTGGCGAGTAAGGTTTATTTTAACCATATCTGTCCTGACCAAGTAAGATCCATCAATTTTACGCCCTGACGAAACCTCAGTGGTTGTGAACTTTCCATCCTCAGCGAAAGTTAGCCTGTCTTGGGTGTCGCCATCAGGGTCATATGTATGCAGCCAATTGCCAATTAGCCAACTATTGTTTTCAGCTAACGCTTGAAAGAAAGTGAAAATAAGTGCTACGAGTAAACTACATCTTAATAATTTACTGATCATGATAATTTCCTTGTTATTTCTAACGTTAAGCTCGAATTCCGGTGTTAGCTATCTTCACCGTCATCATTCCCACATGCGTAATGAGAAATTTCAATTCCAATTCCCGCGCTAGCAGCAAGCTGAATGAGTTTGGGTGGCAAGTAAGCAAATTGAGTAACATACCCTTCTTTAAGTGAAACACCAAAATCAAGAACGGCATCTTGAATGCCGGGAAATTTAACAATTTCCGAAATAACTGGTGCGTTTATTTCCAAGTACTTGGTGGCCTCATTAACTTGACGATTAAACTCATCAAGGTCAGCTCCACTGGCAACAAAGTTTGCGCCAGAATCAGTATATAGCTTACCTTTTAGAGTGCGTGGCTCCCCTTTTTTCCAACTACGGTCTGCTTCAAGTTGAAACTCAGACAACAAGGAATCAACGTTTAAAGATTCACCAGAAACTCTTAATATGCAGCTCATGTTCTCTTTGGTTTGAAAGCTAACGCTTCGCATCACCGGCAGCAAAAAGCAGAGCGTCGAAGGAGCGGCGCTTTTTTCTGTCCGAGTGCAAACGATTGTTAGGTCTCATTGCTTGGCTTCTTGTCCATTCCTTGAGGGATGCCCATGAATCCTCGGGTGATCCAGCCTACGACCCAAACGAAACCGGCAAAAATGGCCAGTCCGATGCCGAGATTTTTTAGGCTTTCTTTCCAGTTGTCCCAGTAGCGATGAGAGATTTCTTTCTCCAGCCATTTACTATCTTCTGCTGGAAGGACAAAACGCGATTCTAATTCCCTTTCATAAGCAGACACTTCGCTACTGTATGACCCAGCGCCCCAAACCATATTCTTCTCGTCGATCTTATAAGGGACTAATTGGTCATTATTTTTTCCGAACGGCATTGTGAAGAGGCACAGGTCGATAGAAACCTGCTTTCCATAAGACGATGTTGTCGTAAAGTAATGTCGCGCAGCTTCACTAGGACACGCCCCTTTCATTCGCTGGAACGAGCCCCGAGGACGCGCAATCGAATAGTCGACCGAGATGTACGGATCGTACGTAGCAGCGAAAATCAACGTTCCCGCTGTCGCAAGTCCTCCAGCGAGGTAGGCAATTCGGCGCGATCCATCAAAGATATTCACATTCATCCCCCATGGACCCAACGTTAAGTAGCCGTCCTAAAAGACGGAAAATAAAGCATCATAGTGATGTATAAAACATATTTCATTTAATATTTGCTAATAAAATCAGATTTGATGCTGTAAATAACTTTTCTAAAAGAAAATGTATATGCGTCAGTCTAAAACCTGATGTTAATTGATTGGCACTCAATGTTAAAAATGAGCGGGAATGCAGAAAATTACATTTTTAGCGCTATAGTATAACCCAGGAGTTATGCCGCGATTGGGTTAAACGTTATGATTGGTTACATGGTAAGCGTCATACAGGATATGGGGACGGCCTTGGTGCATTTACTTGACGACTTTGTTTGCTGGGACCAAGGGTTGTTACTTTGCAGTACCTTGCCAAATTATGTCAAATTAAGCAGTTTTCTAGCCAATAATAGCGGTAATCTGATTAAAAAACCAAAGAAGAGTCGTGTGTGCATCCAGGTAAGTAATACATTATCCCGAAGGTAATTGAAGTGAGATACGCCGCCTTCTTCCGGTAACAGATATTTGACAGGTGCAGATACATTGACTGGTTTGACACCTTGCCAGCAGAGGCGAACGGCGGCTTCCGGGTCAAAATCGAATCGGCGCATCCAGTGCTGGCCCTTCATGACTTTTCTTAAAGGCGCAACTGGATACACTCTAAACCCGAAGAGAGAATCGCCGATGCCTTGCCACAGTGTTTCCAGATTGGCCCACCAGTTGGAAACTTTGCGGCCATTCACCCGCAGGGAAGGTGCGCTTGCATCAAAAACGGGCCGGCCCAGAATGAGGGATTCCGGATTGGCCAGGGACGTTGCCATGAATTCAGGGATTTTATCAGCAGGGTGTTGACCGTCTGCATCCATGGTGAGGATGTGTGTGTACCCGGCTTGAGTGGCTTCATTGAGTCCGTGTAATACCGCAGCCCCTTTGCCTTGATTTTGCGGCAACAGAAATACTTTAAGGCCAGTGTCGGTCTTTGCCATATTACTGAGTTTTTCAGCCGTTCCGTCCGTACTGCCATCCACGACGACCCAAACCGGTTCCCAAAATTGTCTTGCTGCTTTTACCGTTGAAAATACGGTTTCTCCCGTGTTGTAACTGGGGATGAGTACAAGATGGGTCGTTGAGGCGATGGTCATGCGTTAAGCGTGATATTAAGCGGGCTGGATTCGCCAGGGCAATGGTTAGGCGACTCAAGATGTTGTATGAAATAACGTTTTAGCTCAGAAACAAATGTTTTAACATCACCGCTGACCTCAAAACGCTGGCCCAGGCAAACCCGATAATAAATCGGGAATTCCGGTTTTTTTAATAGCGGCCAGTCTTTGCATAAAAACGGGCTGTTTGTTTCAATGAACACGGTTTGCACCGGCACGCCAGCCTTTTTGGCAATCAAAGCGAAGCCGGCTTTGAAATCATTAATGGGGTGGGCTTGCGTCCGCGTACCTTCTGGAAAAATAAGCAGTTGATTGCCGTTTTGGGTGGCTGCTGAGGCCAGGCGTATCATGTTGCCGGGAGAGTCGTTTCGGATATAGCCTGCCAGCCTTGCGCCACCACCTAGCATGAGACTGTCCCAGATCCACGCTTTCATAACGCATACGATATGCGGCAAGCGCGAGGCCACCAGTACAACATCGATGAGGGCAGGGTGGTTGGGGGCAATGATGAGTGACCCTTCTTTTCGCAAGGCGTCCAGCGCGCTAAGGTCACATTTCACGATGCCACTGGCGTTTAACAGAAAAATATAGCTGCGGAATCCGGCCATGATGACAAATTGGCCTAATGGCGCACCTATTTTTCTTGGTAGCAGCGGATAAAGCAAACTGGCTGGCAGGCTCCAGCTCAGGCACATGACACCAAAAAAGAGTAATCCCCCATACAGCACAAAATATTCGTAGGGAAGCCTCAACCATTTTAAAATGGGGTTCACTTTCACATTTCCCAAAACGAAAGTTCGCAGATATGCCCCCTTTGGGGAGTCGTGCTACGAATTAAGCAGGTTTGGGATAGTGGGAGCATCTGTTGGCCTAGTGCTTGACTGGCTGGCTGTGAGTTACCATGCCTTCAATCTCGATCAGTAAGTCTGACCGGCATACATCAGCCTGGAAAAAAATAATGTGACTCTTGTCGCCAACAGCCTTTGTAATCTGGTCGCGCACTAACGGAAGATCTTCTGGATTCTTCAGGTAGACTTTTAAAAACAGTTGATGATCGTGATCCAGGGCATCAAATCCGGCCTGCTTTGCCTGTTCAAATAGTGTCTGGATATTGACCAGGGTTTCGCGAGTTTGATTAACGACATCATTATCATGCAGGGTTTCATGTCCAACGATACTCGCTGTTCCAGAAATAAACAGGGTTTGATCTTTACCTGTGCCGACAAGGATGGCTCGGGAAAAGGTTGGGCTGCGCGGCCCGAACTGTTCAGGATAATGGTAGGCGCTCGTCTGACGGGGGTTTTCAAGTGGCTTGCCCGGCTGTTTGCCTGCGATAAAATAGACAACCAGAGGGCCGCTGCCCGTTCCCAGAGCACAGGCTGCCGGGACAGTCATGTTGGCTATCAGGCGACCTTTGGCAGTAAATGCTTCGTGCCGGCCGACATTGAATCCTCTGTAACGCTCCAGGCCACTCTCTGGTGCATTAATTTTGGGGAAATAGTGCCAAATGCGCAAAAGATGGGGGTAACCTTGGCGATCTATGAAGTCAAATACGCTGGAATAGGCCCTGAAAGTCGCTGATTCCAGATCTTCGCCGGGTAATTGATGCACTGCAAATGAACCATAAAGAATCGCTTCATTTTGGGTGCTGGCAATACCATTATCATTGCTGTGGGTGACAGGTTCACTGCTGGTCCACACTTCATACATGCTGTGACTATTAAGCACAGGCATATCGACCCATACCGCAGGGACGCCCATTTTTTGTGTGATTTCATTTTTGCTACCGTATCCAACAACGCCCAGAATGTGACTATGGAATTGCTTTACAAAGGAAACAAGTTGTTCCGACGACAGGTAATGCAAGCCGATGGATGAAGACGTTTCTTGCATCATGATTTCTGATCAACTGTCATCTCTGTTCCAGCTGCGCTGATGGAAAGTTTGCGTTTTTTCCAGGCCATCCAGCTTTCTTTAAAGTTGAAAAGGCTGTTCATGTAGTAAAAAGTCTTGAATACGAGCAATCGTAATGCAAGCGGCGTACCTCGGAAGATATCACCAGCCAGCAGCGATAACATGGCTTCCTGCAGGTGAAACACATTGCGAGGGCGCAAAAACATATGGCGCAAAGTAGGGGTAGTAATGCGGTAAATAAACCAGGAAAATACTTTTGGGCCACGGCGCATGGTGGCATCAAAAGCTTTTAGGGCTCCTGCTGTCTTCTGAGGAGTATCCAGACAGGTTTCTACCGTATCGGCACCGACAAACGCACTGTTCATGGCGAGAAATACACCAGAGGAAAATACCGGATCAATGAAGGCAAAGGCATCCCCCAGCAGCAGGTAATTCTGGCCAGCAGTGCGACTGGATTTGTAGGAATAATTGCCTGTGGCTGTGACAGGTGTAGCCAGTTGCGCGTCTTTGAGTCTTTCTTGAAGCGCAGGACACAGTGCAATTGTTTCCATCAGAAATTGCGCCGGATCGGTTTTACGCGTTTTCATGTAGTAAGGCCAGCAAACTGCACCCACGCTCGTTGTGCCATCTGAAAGAGGGATAAACCAGAACCAGCCATGGTCAAACCAGAACAGGCTGATATGGCCTTCGGACTTACCCGGCAAACGCGTAGCATTGGTAAAGTGACCATACAATGCGGCGCTGTTGTGTTTTTTGTCGCGACTTTTGATGCCGAAATGATTGGCAAGAAAAGTGTCCCGGCCAGACGCATCTACGACAAATCTGGTATGGAATGTATGGGACTGTTTATCGCCATCCAGCGCTGTAACCTTTGCACCTTCATCCGACAGAAACTCAATCCCGGTAACTTTATGCCCCTCAAATGGTTTGGCGCCATTTGAAACGGCTTTCTTGAAAAGAATGTGATCAAAATCAGCACGTGGAACCTGGTAAGCATGGGGAAATGATTTATCCCACGCGTCTGCAAATTCAAAAGTGACTGGATCGCCGTGCCAGGGGGAAACAAATTCCACCCCATATTTCACCATACCGATACGTTCTACTTCTTCACGAACCCCTAGCTGGTCGAAGAGGGGCAAATTCAAAGGTAATAGTGATTCACCAATATGGAAGCGTGGATGCGTGGCTTTTTCGAGTAAAACGACATCACGCCCCCGTTCTGCTAATAGCGCAGCAATGGTTGAACCGGCTGGGCCGCTACCAATCACCAATACTTCACAAGTGGTGTCTGTCTGCTGGTCTGCAAGCGAGTTATCACGCATTATTCGCAACCATGTGTAAATTATCAGTGCATTTTTTGGGGGAATCCGAACTGATCAAGCAGTATTGGGGGGAATCCGCATGAGAAGGGCATTTTATAATATTTAGCATGGTCGTTATTGTAATAAATCGTCTTGATAAAGTCATTAGAATGTACTTTCAATGTTCACGCAGGGCTGACATAGTCCTGTTATTTTGTATAGGGAACAGTTATTTAATCGGCTAAGTGTTGTCTGGCCGGAATCGGAATCCCTGCGCCAGGTAGCCAGCGCCTTAGTCCTGGCGTGGTAATCACCGTACTGACTATGGCCATGAGCACAAGCATGGTGAACATGTTTTGTGAAATAACGCCTAAGTCGTATCCTACATTAATAATGATCAGTTCCATCAGTGCCCGGGTATTCATCATGATGCCAATGACCTTGGATTGGGCGTGGTTCATACCAGACCATCGTGCCGCCCAGTAACATCCGCCGAACTTGCCGATAGTTGCGAGGGAGATAAGCAACAGACACCAGCCCCACAGGGCGATGCTGTCGAGGCCGCCAATATTGGTTCGCAACCCGGTATAGGTGAAAAAGATCGGCAGAAAAAAAACGGTCACGAATTCGCCCACCTTTTTACGCCAGGCTTTGACGATTTCCAGTTGATCATGGAGCAATACCCCCATCATGAAACCGCCAAAAATGGCGAAAATGCCGATTTTATAGGTCATCATGGCTGACAAGAATATGGCTGCAATAATCACGCCCAGCAAATTGGCAGAAAAACGGTGTTCGGTAACAACTGAATGTCGGATGGCGCGGCGCAATAGCGGGCGCACCACCCACCAGCTTACGACGATATACATCACTAACTGAACAAGCGTAATGAAGAAATTTTCCATCGAGAAGTTTGAAACAGCGAGCGCCGTGACAATCGCCAGTAAAAGCCAGCCAATGACATCGTTAATGGCCGCAGCGCTGATGGCAATGACACCGAGTGGCAATCGTGTCATGTTGAATTCAATCATGATACGCCCCAGAATGGGCAACGCGGTGATGGAGAATGCGGTGGCAGTGAATAGTGCAGTTGCCATCGGCGCAGCGCCAGGGGAAAGTATGGGGGCTGAATAATAGCCAAAAATAAAACCCAGGACGAAAGGAAAAATAAGTCCTGCAGCGGCAATACGGATGACAGCATTGCGATTGTTCGAAGTGGTCAGATGGGAAAAATCAAATTCCAGGCCGATTTGAAACATGAGTAAGATCAGCCCGATCTGACTCAACATGGTAATGGGCTCCTGAGAGCTGGAATGAAACACATAATTAAAGAGATCTGGCGCAAGCAGGCCAAACAATGAAGGGCCAAGCAGGATGCCAATAATGATTTCACCCACAACCCTGGATTGCGCAAAACGTGATGCCACTTCATTGCCAATTCGGCTGAAAATGACAATGACAGCAAGTTGCAACAGCGTAAAAAAAAGTAGCGCCTCGGTGTGATGTACGGATGTTTGAGCTAGTGAGGCAGCGCTGGAACTCATGTTGTTATTTGATTTAAGGTGAGAAAGGCCAGCATCTTTGATTTACTCGTGTGCTGGCTGGCGCATCTTTAAGATGGCAGCCTATTTGGTACGGCGTTTTTCAATTGCCTGGGTTAATGCTCTGAGGGAAGAAAAAACGGTTGTATTGTCAGGGTCGTCAGATTTGATCTGAAATCCATATTTTTTGGATATGACCAGTGACAATTCCAGCATGTCAATAGAGTCTAACCCAAGACCTTCTCGGTACATAGGCTGTTCCGGATCAATTTCTGTGTGATCTATTTCGAGATTAAGTCCCTCGACTATTATTTGGGCAACTTCCAACTCTGCTGGCGACATCTTGAATACTCCGCAACTTCTATTTCAATATGAATTGATTGAATTTTTATGAATGCTTGCATGCTTTCCGGGTAAATGGGAAATTGCACGGCAATATCAGACTATTCTGAAAAGCTTCTAATTCTAGTTTTGATGTGGATTAATGTCAATGTATTAGTATGATTTAACACGGATTAGACGCAAATGCTGGCGTGCGATGTATGAGAAAGTTCTGGATGTAATGTACAATTGCAGGGGTGTTTAACAAATATACCTATGAAACATTGAGGTGGTCTAACGTCTGATCAAATTCAATAAATAATTGCCATGTAACTACAAAGTCTGTAACCGATTGAAATCATTAAATTGACCACTGCCTTCTGTTATTTCCATACGAGTCACTTGTGCAAGCTCCGGGCCAGAGCGTGCCCACTTAATCATCTCATCAATATTTGCCTCGGTTCCCTGAATGGTGGCTTCAAGGGATCCATCGCTAAGATTGCGTATCCATCCGGTTATACCCAGTTCATCTGCTTTTTGTGCAAAAGATTCCCGAAAAAAGACACCTTGAACGCGGCCGAATAGCAGAAGATGTTTGGTATGCTCCATGTGTGCCCTCTGAAGTATGTAAACGCAATAGAATGGCTAATTTAATGGCATTAAAATTATAGTTGATCCAGAGTGTAATGAATTGGAATTTGTTGTATTGGCACGCCTCTTCCGTCGTAAAATTGTTTACATAATTGTTGTAAAAGGAAAAAATTTGAATTCAATACCTTTGATTGGATATGTATACATTTTTGTCTTATTTTCTCTATAAATCAATATGATGTAACGCTAATATTGGGTATTTTCGGACTATTTACAAAACATTTAAAACCCTTCAATGTGTAGGCATCAGCAAGTATGCTGTGTGAATTTTATATATATAACTACGAGAGATAGGGGACAGAAATGAAACAGTTCAAAATATTGCTTTTATTGGGTGCATTGTTAGGTTTTGCAGGTATGACGGGTTGTGCCGCAACAGGTGGTGCAAAACAACAGGAAAAAGTGGTTTACCATGTCAATGACAGTGCAGACGCAAAAGGTGCCATGAGAAACGCTATGAATCACCTGAATGCGAGTCCAGATGCAAAACTCGTTTTTGTGACACACAGCAAAGGGGTGGATTTCCTTTTTGAAGGTGCTGCAGATAAGGATGGTAATCCTTACAATGTGAACGTGGAACAGTTGCAGGCAAAAGGCGTGCAATTTGACGTATGCGCCAACACGCTGACATCCAGAAAGCTGGATAAAAGCAAGCTGTTGCCAGGTATGGTGATTGTTCCTTCTGGCGTAGCAGAAGTGGCTAAGCTTCAGGCTTTTGAAGGCTATGTTTATATCAAGCCATAATTGAATGTTGTGTAAAAAAACGGCAGCTTCGGCTGCCGTTTTTTTTACTTCACCCGCATACCGGGTTGTGCCCCATCATCCGGTCCCAGAATATATAGTCCATTTCCATCCCCTGCAGCCAGTACCATACCTTCAGAAAGCCCGAATTTCATTTTGCGTGGCGCAAGATTGGCAACCATCACAGTAAGTCTGCCGATCAATTTTTCTGGGTCGTAGGCTGACTTGATACCAGCAAATACAGTACGTTGCTCAGAGCCTATATCCAAGGTCAGCTTTAACAGCTTTTCTGCACCTTCTACATGTTCTGCATGCACAATTTTGGCAATGCGCAGATCAATTTTGCTGAAATCATCAATGCTGATGGTTTCGGCAATAGCGGGAATATCATGCTGCTGTTTTTCTGCATGCCGTGCAGGTGATTGTGGCTCGGCTTTAGCAGATGTTTGCAGGCTCTGTTTGTTCGCTTCCAGCATGGCATCAATTTGCTTGGAATCGACACGTGTCATCAGGTGCTTATAGGCATTAATAGTGTGGCCATCCGGTAGCAGTGTGTTTGCATCCTGCCATTGCATGGGTTCGATTTTTAAAAATGCTTCTACTTGTGCTGCTAGATGAGGGATAACTGGTTTCAAGTAGAGTGTCAGCAAGCGGAACATGTTGAGTGCTTCAGAGCAAACACGATGTAGCCTGACTTCCTGTCCTTCCTGCTTGGCTAATTCCCAGGGTTTTTCCTGATCGACAAACTGGTTGGCTTTGTCTGTTAGCAACATGATATCTCGCAATGCTTTGCCATATTCACGGTTGCCATAGGATGTTGCAATGGATTCTGCTCCCAGCTGAATTTCTTTGATGGCTGGATTTTCTTCAGCAGAACTCAGTTTTCCATCAAATCGTTTTGCAATAAATCCGGCAGATCGACTGGCGATGTTGATGTATTTGCCAACCAGATCGCTATTAACCCTGGCGGTAAAATCTTCCAGATTGAGGTCAATATCTTCCATGGTCGAATTCAGCTTGGCGGCAAAATAGTAGCGCAGCCACTCTGGGTTCAACCCCTGCTTTAAATAACTGTCAGCCGTTATAAATGTACCGCGGGATTTGGACATTTTGAGTCCGTTCACTGTCAGAAAACCATGGGCGAAAATATTTGTGGGTGTGCGGTGGCCAGAAAATTTAAGCATGGCGGGCCAGAACAGCGCATGGAAATACAGAATGTCTTTACCGATAAAATGATAAAGTTCGGTGTCTGCACCTTCTTTCCAGAAATCATCGAAATTCAGACCGGTATTCTTGGCGAGATGCATGAAACTGGCCATATAGCCTACAGGGGCGTCTAGCCAGACGTAGAAATACTTGCCCGGTGCATCAGGAATTTCGAAACCGAAATAGGGAGCATCGCGTGAAATATCCCAATTCTGCAAGCCGGCGCCAAACCATTCTGACATTTTGTTGGCAGCTTCTTCCTGCAAATGCCCAGCACGGGTCCATTCTTTCAGGAATGCTTCGCAAGCACCCAGCTTAAAGAAATAATGTTCGGATTCTTTTTTGATTGGCGTAGCACCAGACACGGCTGAATAAGGATTGATTAAATCCGTAGGGGAATAAGTGGTCCCACAGGATTCGCAGGAATCACCATATTGATCCTTGGCATGGCATTTCGGGCATTCACCTTTAATAAATCGGTCTGGCAGAAACATATTCTTCTGTGGATCGTACAACTGTTCGATTGTGCGCACTTCGATCAGATCAGCTTCACGCAGCTTACGATAAATGCCTTGAGCCAATTCGTGGTTTTCATCTGAATTGGTCGAGTAGTAGCTGTCAAAGTTGATATGAAAGCCGGTGAAATCTCCCAGGTGTTCGCCATGTACGCGATCAATCAAGGCTTCAGGGGTGATGTTTTCGGCCTGGGCACGGAGCATGATGGGGGTGCCGTGGGTGTCATCCGCGCAGACATAATGGCATTCATGCCCTTGCATTTTCTGGAAACGTACCCATATATCAGTCTGGATATATTCAACCAGATGGCCTAGGTGGATGCTGCCGTTGGCGTAGGGCAGTGCTGAAGTAACCAGAATTTTGCGTGTCATGGGTGCTTGGTCATTTGGAAAAACATCTATTTTAGCGCAATCCCTGCCAAACCTAAAAGACATGTAACATTCTTCGTACAACGAGTGTACGGTGTTCTGTCACAAATCCATGATATAAATAGGGATAAAGTCAAGGTAGGATGCGCATAAACAAACAGTATGCGTATGCCTAAATATTGTTTAAACTAGCATATTTGATTTCTGTTTTATGGGTTAAGGAGTTTTTGGTATGGCAATTTCCGAACTACAAGTTCAAACAGCTTTGAAAGAGATCATTGATCCCAATACACACAAAGATTTTATCTCCAGCAAGTCCGCTCGCAATATTAAGGTGGATGGCAACAATGTATCCCTGGATATCGTTTTGTCTTACCCTGCGAAAAGCGTCATGGAAGACATCAAGAAACAGGTGTCTGACAAGCTGAAAGGTATAGCAGGTATTGGTAGCGTGGCTGTGGATATTTCTTCCAAAATTGTTTCACATAGCGTACAGAAGGGCGTAAAGCTGGTTCCTGGCGTGAAAAACGTGATTGCCGTTGCCTCCGGCAAGGGTGGCGTGGGTAAATCCACGACTGCTGTTAACCTGGCTTTGGCGCTGGCTGCTGAAGGCGCAAGCGTGGGTATTCTGGATGCGGACATTTATGGTCCTTCCCAGCCTACCATGCTGGGCATTGAAGGCCGTCCAGAGTCCAAAGATGGCAAAAGCCTTGAGCCTATGGAAGGCCATGGTATTCAATCCATGTCCATCGGTTATCTGATCGATGTTGAAACCCCGATGGTTTGGCGTGGTCCTATGGTTACCCAGGCGCTGGAGCAATTGCTGAACGACACCAAATGGCGTGATCTTGACTATCTGGTTGTGGACTTGCCTCCTGGTACCGGTGATATTCAGCTGACGCTGGCTCAGCGTGTGCCTGTTACCGGTGCCGTGATTGTGACCACACCGCAGGATATCGCGTTGCTGGATGCCCGTAAGGGACTAAAAATGTTTGAAAAAGTCGGTATCCCTATTGTTGGTATCGTTGAAAACATGAGCATCCATATCTGTTCCAAGTGCGGTAATGAAGAGCACATTTTTGGTGAAGGTGGCGGTGCGAAGATGTGTAAAGACTACGATGTGGAATTTTTGGGTGCGTTGCCGCTGGATATTCAGATCCGTGAGCAGACAGATTCAGGCAAGCCGACGGTTGTGGCTAACCCTGAAAGCCGCATCAGTGAAATTTACCGAGAAATCGCTCGTCGTGTGGCAGTGAAAATTGGTGAACAATCAGTTGATCACAGTAACAAGTTCCCGAATATTGTGATTCAGAACTCGTAATAATCTTTACGGGGGATAGGTTATGGATAATGAGTAATCAAATCCGTAGCTTATCCCCCGTATTCTATTGAAGCAGGCGCTATGAGTATTAAATCGGATAAATGGATACGCCGCATGGCGGCAAGTGATGGCATGATTGACCCATTTGAGCCCAACCAGGTCAAGGAAGTGGACGGTCGCCGAATCGTTTCATATGGTACGTCCAGTTATGGTTATGATATTCGCTGTTCGAATGAATTTAAGCTTTTCACGAATATCAACAGTACAATTGTTGACCCAAAGAACTTCGACCCGAATTCGTTTGTCGAAGTAGTGGCAGATTACTGCATTATTCCCCCTAACTCTTTCGCGTTAGCGCGTACGGTGGAATATTTCCGTATACCGCGTAGTGTGCTGACAATTTGCCTGGGTAAGTCTACCTACGCACGTTGTGGCATTATTGTAAACGTGACACCCTTTGAACCTGAGTGGGAAGGTTATGTGACATTGGAGTTTTCCAATACCACGCCTTTGCCTGCAAAGATTTACGCAAATGAAGGCGTTGCACAAGTGTTGTTCTTTGAGTCGGATGAAGTATGCGAAACCTCCTATAAAGATAGGGGCGGTAAATATCAGGGGCAGCACGGCGTAACATTGCCAAAGATGTAAAATGTATTGAGTGCTGATATAAAGCGTGTAATGTGATGGCTAATGAACTTTTGTCGCGTTATTGCATGAAGTTGAATAATACAAAGTTGAATAGGAATAAGGCATGAAATTTCGTTTTCCCGTCGTGATTATCGATGAGGACTTCCGCTCCGAAAATGCAAGCGGAATTGGTATTCGTGTGTTGGCCAAAGCGCTCGAAGACGAAGGTATGGAAATTTTGGGCGCCACCAGTTACGGCGACTTGACTTCGTTTGCGCAGCAGCAGAGTCGGGCTTCCACGTTTATACTATCGATAGACGATGAGGAGTTTTCAACCCCCGAACTTGCTGAGCAGGCGGTCGCGCAAATTCGTGCCTTCGTGGAAGAAATTCGTTTTCGTAACGCTGAAATTCCTATCTTTTTGTATGGTGAGACGCGAACTTCACGCCATATCCCCAATGATGTATTGAAAGAGTTGCATGGCTTCATTCACATGTTTGAAGATACGCCTGAGTTCATTGCACGATACGTGGTAAGAGAAGCCAAGACGTATCTGGATTCACTGGCGCCCCCTTTCTTCAGAGCGTTGACTCATTATGCAGCTGACGGATCTTATTCCTGGCATTGTCCTGGTCATTCAGGCGGTGTAGCATTTTTGAAAAGCCCGGTCGGGCAAATGTTTCACCAGTTTTTTGGTGAAAACATGTTACGCGCAGACGTATGTAATGCTGTGGATGAACTGGGTCAGTTGCTGGATCATACCGGCCCGGTTGCAGCCAGTGAGCGAAATGCTGCCCGTATTTTCAATGCGGACCATTTGTATTTTGTTACCAATGGTACTTCCACGTCCAACAAAATAGTCTGGCATTCTACGGTGGCACCCGGCGATATCGTGGTGGTTGACCGTAACTGCCATAAATCCATTTTGCACGCGATCATTATGACAGGTGCAGTACCTGTTTTCCTGACGCCTACACGGAATCATTACGGCATTATCGGGCCAATATCTCTGGATGAATTCAAGTGGGAAAACATTCAGAAGAAAATTGCAGCCAACCCTTTCGCCCGTGATTGCACGCGCCCGCCACGAGTATTGACCATTACCCAAAGTACTTATGATGGCGTGCTGTATAACGTGGAAACACTGAAGGAAATGCTGGATGGCAAGATAGACACGCTGCATTTTGATGAAGCCTGGTTACCCCATGCCACATTCCATGACTATTATAAAAATATGCACGCGATTGGAAAGGATCGTCCGCGTACTAAAGAATCCACAATTTTTGCGACACAGTCTACCCACAAGATGCTTGCAGGATTATCTCAAGCTTCTCAAATTCTGGTGCAAGACTCTGAAACCATGCAGTTTGACAGAGATGTTTTCAACGAAGCTTTCCTGATGCATACCTCTACCAGCCCGCAATACGCGATTATTGCGTCTTGCGATGTGGCCGCAGCCATGATGGAACCCCCTGGCGGTACCGCCTTGGTGGAAGAGTCTATTCTGGAAGCACTGAACTTCCGCCGAGCCATGCGCAAGGTAGAAGCAGAGTTTGATGGTTCCTGGTGGTTTAAAGTATGGGGTCCTGACCATCTCTCCGAAGAGGGTATTGGAGAGCGGGATGACTGGATGTTACACGAGGGTGATCGTTGGCATGGATTTGGTAAGCTTGCCCCCGGATTCAATATGCTGGACCCGATTAAATCGACTGTTATCACACCAGGTCTGGATGTAGATGGGGATTTTGCTGATTCAGGTATTCCGGCAGCTATTGTTACCAAATATCTGGCTGAGCATGGTGTGATTGTAGAAAAAACCGGTCTTTATTCATTTTTCATCATGTTTACCATCGGTATTACCAAAGGCCGCTGGAATACGATGTTGACTGCACTGCAGCAGTTCAAGGATGATTATGATCGAAATCAGCCGCTATGGCGGGTTTTACCTGCTTTTGTGGCTAAACATCCTCGCTATGAACGTGTAGGATTGAAAGAGTTAAGCGACAGTATCCACGATATTTACAAAACTAATGATATTGCCCGATTAACCACCGAGATGTATTTGTCTGATATGGTGCCGGCGATGAAGCCGACAGACGCGTTTTCTCGCATGGCTCACCGTGAAATTGATCGTGTTGAGATAGATGATTTGACCGGACGAGTAACCAGCGTATTGTTAACGCCCTATCCTCCGGGTATTCCACTGTTGATTCCTGGCGAACGTTTTAATGAGACGATCGTTCGTTATCTCAAGTTTGCCCGTAACTTTAATGAGCAATTTCCTGGTTTCGAAACGGATATTCACGGTCTGGTTCAGGAAGGCATGAATGGCAAGAAACGTTATTATGTGGATTGTGTCAGACAGGATTAATAGGGAAAGATTGTTAGATTGTAAAAAAATGGTGGAGAATTCCACCATTTTTTTTGCCTGCCATTTGATTGTCAGTTGGGTACTTAACCAAGTTAAATCAAAACTAAATCAAGATGCGTTACGTGGGGCTAGGGTAAAGTTTGGGCGCTTTGCTGTGGCGGTTTGTTACACCGGATTACCCCTTCATAAATGCGCTGGTTAACAAGCGAGGTTGAATCCAGGGATTCTGTGTATGAGAGGGTGGTGTAACTGTTACATTCGTGTTCGTAGGTAATATCTTCAGCACGCCGCTTAAATATGATTGCAGCCTCTCCTTCACCATTGTTATAAGGAAAGGTGTTTTTTCGAACAGTAATACGAAACGTTTCTTTGTTTAGCTGCTCGCTGTCTGTTCGCCAGACTATGCCATCTTTTGCATAAAATAATACACCCGCCCCGCCAGCAAGCAGGAGGGCTGTTGAACTGCATCCGGTCAGGGGAAGCAAGGCTACAAGTATTAACTGGCGGAATTTTTTCATTATGCTTTCTTGTTTTCTGCTATAACTTGATAGTTTCACCGATGTTCATGGTTCGCAGCTTGCTTCTTACACCACGTTTCTTGAGCGCGCTGGATAATGCGTCCGGGGTGCCTGTCAATACGGGGAAGGTGCCAAAATGCATAGGGATAATCATGCCTGGCTTTACCAATTTTGCGGCTTCTGCTGCACGATCTGGGCCCATTGTAAAATGGTCACCAATGCAGGCCAGCATGATGTCTACTTTGTGAAACTGAGGAATCAAAGCCATATCGCCAAATACATCGGTATCACCGGTATGGTAAATGCTTGGGCCACCTTTGATGGTAATCAGGAATCCGCCAGGATTGCCGCCATCATGTAAATCTTTATCGGCGCTGCCTTCAGGTGCAACAACGCTGGAACTGTGCACGGCCGGGATAAAGGCAATTTTTACTTCGCCATCCAGTAATGTGAGTTCGCCGCCAAAATTGCCCTGAGTATCAAATCCCATTTGTTCTTTAGGGTATCCGCCGTATTGGGTTAAGGCTTTGCCCAGGTCAAATGTGGTCACCAGTTTGGCACCGGTCTTTTTCGCAATTTCCGCACTGTTGCCCACATGATCAGAATGACCGTGGGTAACGAGGATCAGGTCGGCTTTGTCAATTTTTGCAAGATCATCTTTGCCGTTTTTGTTTGCTGGGTTGGTAATCCATGGGTCAATCAAAATCGTTTTGCCTGACGGTGTTTTGATTTTGAAAGCGGCATGGCCATACCATGTCAGTTCGGTATTGCTTGCGACAGCAAAAGTGGACATTGTTAAGGTTAATAGCGCAAACAGGCACTGTTGCAATCGGTTGCTTTTCATCGTGACTCCCTTGGTTGCAAATTGAATTTAAAGTTTGTTTCTTTCGTATATAACAAAATGATACTCAAGCCCATCGGGTTCGGTGGGTAAATGTTTCTCACGTTTTATTTCATGCCACTGGTTGATGTCAAATGAGGGGAAATGCGCATCCCCTGCAAATTCTTTCTGGATTTCGGTGAGGTATAAGCGATCTGCAAGCGGGAGCGCTTGAGCATACAATTCTGCACCGCCTACAAAGAAAATTTCGTCATCTTCCTCACCTGCCGCAATGGCAGCATCAAGGGTGTTCGTTACGATGCAATCTGGAATACGGTAAGCCGTGTTGCGGGTGATGATAACAGTAGTGCGGCCAGGTAGCGGCTTTCCGATGGATTCAAACGTTTTGCGCCCCATGAGAATATGGTGACCCATGGTAACTGTTTTAAAGTACTTCAACTCACCGGGAATTCGCCATGGCAGTGAGTTATTTATGCCTATGGTGCGATTTTTCGCCAAGGCAGCGATAATGGATATGCGTGGTTTGCTCATACGGCTACGGGTGCTTTAATGGCTGGATGAGGGTCATAACCTACAAGCGTAAAGTCTTCAAATTTAAAGTCGAAAATGTTTTTGACTTCAGGGTTAAGCTTCATTGAAGGCAAAGGGCGTAGTTCCCGGGAGAGCTGCTCGCGGGTCTGATTCATATGGTTCATATACAAATGCGCATCTCCCAGTGTATGCACAAAATCTCCCAGTTTGAGGTTGCATACTTGTGCCACCATCATGGTCAGTAATGCGTAAGAAGCAATATTGAAAGGTACGCCCAGAAAAATATCGGCACTGCGCTGATACAACTGACAAGAAAGCTTGCCATCAGCCACATAGAACTGGAAAAAAGCGTGGCACGGCGGCAATTTCATTTTCTCGATTTCTCCGACATTCCAGGCGGAAACAATCAGGCGGCGAGAGTCCGGTGTGCTTTTAATTTGCTCTATGACTTGCGATATCTGATCAATGTGGCGGCCATCCGGTGTAGGCCATGAACGCCATTGATACCCATAAACCGGGCCTAAGTCACCCTTATCGTCAGCCCATTCGTCCCAAATGGTGACTTTGTTGTCTTTCAGATACTGGATGTTGGTATCGCCCTTCAAAAACCATAACAATTCATGAATGATTGAACGTAAGTGGCATTTTTTGGTGGTGACCAGTGGAAATCCTTGAGCCAGGTCGTAGCGCATCTGGTAACCAAAAACGCTGACTGTTCCTGTACCAGTTCGGTCGCTTTTTATGTGACCGTTAGAAAGCACATGTTGCATTAAGTCGAGATATTGTCGCATTTACATTTATTTTTTTCTGGAATTGAACGTATTGAAGATCCGGCGTGGTAACTGGTTGGGCAAAACACCAATATATGATGCGTTACCAAAGTGAGTTCCGGCTCCTGCCATTTACCATATTGTATGCGTAGACGAATTTGAGATCAAAAAACTTTGATATTTAGTTAGCTTAATCGGTGTTTACAAGATTAAGGTCTTAGTGGGTATGAATTTGTTTTTGCGAAATGCCTTCGGCCAGTAAACGTGAAAATTGCTCGGCAGGTAATGGTTTGCTGAAATAGTAACCTTGCATTGTATTGCAATGGTGTCTGGTTAAAAAATCTATTTGCTCTATTGTTTCAACACCTTCCGCAATAATATTAATATTTAAACTGTGTGCCATTGCAATGATCGCTCCTGTGAGGGCGGCATCGCTGGGATCTGTAGTGACATCACGCACAAATGATTGATCTATCTTCAAAGTGCTGATAGGAAAACGTTTCAGGTAGCTCAAGCTTGAATATCCTGTACCAAAATCATCGATAGCAAAGTTCAGTCCAGCGTCATTTAACAGTTTGATTGTAGACAGTGTAGCTTCTGTATTCTGCATCAAAGTGCTTTCAGTGATTTCCAACTCAAGATAGCGAGGATCGAGACGAGATTCTTTCAGAATTGCCAAAATGCTGGGTGCCAGATTTGGCGTGAACTGAAAGCCGGATAGATTGACGGATACCTGAACATGGGGTAACCCCATATCTTGCCAGGCTTTATTTTGCAGGCAGGCGGTACGCACTACCCATTCGCCTATTTCAATAATCAATCCGGTTTCTTCAGCCAGGGGAATAAAATTGAGCGGGGAAATCAAACCATGTTCCGGGTGCTGCCATCGAATGAGTGCTTCCATGCCGACAATGGTTCCCTTGCTGATATCTATTTGAGGCTGATAAAAAAGCAGGAATTCATTTCTTTCCAGCGCATGATGCAGTGCATTGTCCAGTGATAACCGTTGCATGGCGGATGCATTCATTTCGGGAGAAAAAAATTGATATGAATTCTTTATACCCAGTTCTTTTGCTCGGCCCATTGCAATTGCAGCTTGTTGTATCAGATCTTCTGCTTTATCTGCATCATTAGGGTACAAAGCAATACCAATATTTACATTCAGGAAGAGCTCGTGATTTTCAATGACAAAAGCATGGTCAAACAGGTGCAGAAATTTTTCAGCCATCCCTGTAATTTCTGAGGCGCGATCAATAAAAGGTAATACCAATGCAAATTCATCACCGCCGATGCGGCCTATACTGTCAACATGACGCAAATTCATGTTTAGTCGCTCTGCTACAACCTGTAGCAAACGGTCCCCAATGTCATGTCCAAGTGCATCGTTAATAGCTTTGAAACGTCCAAGATTAATGAATATCACCGCCATCAGTTTGCTGCTGTTTGTTGTGTCAAGGAGTTCCTGTTTAATGTGTTCAACAAACAGTGCGCGATTAGGTAATCCTGTCAGTGTGTCATGGTTTGCCAGATAGTCCAGCATGGCTTTGTGTTGAGTGCGTTCGCTGATGTCCCGCATGATGGCGGAAAAGTAATCAATGGAGCCATCTATTTTTTTGTGTCCGATGATGACGGAAGATACGGGTATCTCTGTGCCCTTTTTATCAAATATGGCATATTCGCCGCTCCAGGCGCCTTCTGTTGAAGCAGTTGGGATGCCGGTCTTAAGCACTATCTCTGCAGCCCATGACGGGAGTATATCTGTAATGCTGGTTTGAGAGATATCTTGATCAGCACTGATACCCAATACATCACGGCCAGCCTGATTCCAATAAAGCATATGCCCCGAATTGTCTGCAAGACCGATAAAGTCTGTCGTACTATTAATGATTGAATTCAGTCTTTCTTGCGAGCTTTTTGCCAGTTTTTGCTCTGTAATATCACGCGTGATAGCCAGTAGTGAAGTGTTGCCTGTTGTTGGGCTGACAAGAGGCGCAGCATGGGTTTCCAACCATCGATGCCGACCTTTCAATCCAGTTATTTCAAATTCAAGCAGCCCTTTATGCCCCTCAAGAACGCGTTTGGTTAAGTCGTTAAATGCCTTCTGGTATTCTGGCAGGATCAGGGAATCCATACGTTGACCGACAACTTGTGCCAGAGAGTCGGCATCGATCATGGCTAAGCCGGAGGCATTCATGAATTTAAGACGGCCATTTGACCCAATGATTTTGACACACTCCGGTTCTGATTCAATAATTGTTCGGAGTTGAGTTTCACTTTCCATTAACTCGTTTTTAGCAATTTTCAATAGGGTTTTTTGATTTCGGCTTTCCAGTATGGAACGCGCTCTGGAGGTGAGCAAGGCATAATGTTTGGGGGATTTTAGCACATAATCATCAAGGCCAATTTTCATTGCTTCAACAGCGATTTCTTCGCTGCCGGTACCTGTAAACATGATGACTGGGCAATTAGGTAGTGTTTCTTTGACCATTCGCAGAATGGTTAAACCGTCACTCCATTGGAGGTGATAGTCGGTAATAATGAGGTCGAGATCATTTAATGCTATCTGATGTTGAAAGCTTTGCATATCTGTAGCGGACACTGTCTGTAAATTTGCAAATTCACGCTGCAATTCACGAATGGCGAGTGCTCGATCGTCAGGATTGTCGTCGATCAGCAGACATTTTAAAGTGGGGTTTGATTTTTCCAAGAAACTATTCCATTGTTCGCAATGAGATATCTGGTTTTTCATTCAGTATAAACCAATATAGTCCGAGCACTTTAACCATTTCCAGCAGGGTTTCGAATGAAACGGGCTTGACCAGGTAAGAATTGGCTCCGAGATCATAAGCGCGACCGACGTCAGTGCTTTCTTTGGAAGAGGTCATGACAACCACCGGCAAGCGATTAATGCCGGGTTGATCACGCAACCACTCCAGGACTTCCAGGCCGGACTTTCGGGGTAATTTCAGGTCCAGCAACATAATCGCAGGTAAAGGGTATGTATTCCGGTCTGCGTAAAGGCCTTCACCGGAAAGATAGGCGACAGCTTCTTCGCCATCCTTTGCTAACTGGAGTGGATTGGCCATTTTTGATTTATCCATGGCGCGGCGGAAAAGCATTACATCGTTAGGGTCATCTTCTACGAGTAGTAAGGTTGGCAGGGCTACATTCATTGTGCTTCCTCCTTTATTGGTAGCTCGAGCCAAAAAAGACTACCCTTACCAACTTCAGATTCTACACCAGATGAGCCCCCCATACGTTCCATTCCTTTTTTAACGATGGCAAGCCCGATGCCAGTGCCTGGGTAGGTTTCTATCCCATGAAGTCGCTCAAAAACCTGGAAAATACGTCCCATGTGTTCAGCGGGCAACCCTATGCCGTTGTCTTCTATCCATATTCGTATATTCGGGTAGCGGGTTTCTGCCCATACTCGTATTTGCGGGGAAGTGCCGGGAGAAACAAATTTGATTGCATTGGACAGTAGATTTGCGATGACTTGTACTAAAGTCTGCCGGTTGCCAAATGCGGCAGGCATAGGTTTGATCACTGAAATCTGCGCGTGGCTTTCTTTTATTTGAATTTGTATCTGAGAGATGGCCTCAGCCACAACGTTAACGAGGTCGATGGGTTTTGCAATAAGCTCAATGCGACTCAGGCGGCTATATGCTAGCAAGTCCTGAATCAATAAATCCATTCGGCTTGAGGCGTCAATAATCCGTTGTGCAAAATCTTGCCCCGTTGCATCAAGCTTTGTGCCGTAGTCTTCCAGTAACGCTTGAGCAAAACCCTGGACAGCACGTAGAGGTGCACGCAGGTCGTGGGAAACGGAATAACTGAAAGCTTCCATTTCCTGATTGGATGCCTCCAGATCTTCAGCGCGCTTTGTCAGTTCGATATTTAACTTGCGAATGCTTTCTTTTGAAAACTGCAATAGTGCATTAGCTGTTTCAATCTCGGCAGTGCGTTCTGCAACACGTTGTTCCAGTTTGATATTCAGTTCATTAAGCGCATTTTCGGCCTGCTTTCGTTTGGTAATGTTTTCAACGCTGGACCAGATGAAGCGTTCCCCACCTTTTTCGACATATAACCCGGAGAGTAAAACAGGCACCAGATGACCATCCTGGTGAATGTATTCTTTTTCATAAGGCCCATATTTGCCTGTTTCATTGAGTGAAACCAGTTGCTCTTGTTCTTGATTCGCATATTTTTCTGGCGTGATTGCCCAGTAAGTTAATCGCAAAGTATCTTCGATGCTGCGCCCCAGAATGTCTGCAAAAGCCTGGTTGATATCTACCAAAGTGCCATCCAGTTTGCATAACGCTAAACCGATGGGCGAGCTCTCGAACAACATTCTGTTGTATCGTTCATTCTCCTGTAATGCTTGTTCTGCCTGTTTTTGCTCGGTAATGTCATAAGCGGTACCGAGACCAGCCATTTTTCCTTCATATTCGATGGTGGCCGTGGTGATGTATAGCCACTTGGAATTGCCCTGTTTAGTGATGATTTTTGTTTCATAACCTGCGGTATGGGCTTCTAAGCCTTGCATGCGCTTGATCATGCGCATTTTTATATCATTTTGGAAGTCCGGGTGGATGATATCCATAAAACCAATACGTAATAATTCATTGTGGGTGTAACCACTGAGTGTTTCCGCCCGTGGGTTCACATATCTGAATTGATTGTTTTGATAAATAAAAATACCTACAGCAGCACTTTCAGCCAGCGAGCGAAACTTGCGCTCGCTTTCCAGTAATTTTTGTTCAGTTTGCTTTCGCGTAGTGATGTCTTGAAAAAAAATGCTTAAACCTTCTGGTGACGGATAAACACGATTTTCATACCAGCCCCCCCAAGGGGCATAATATTCCTCCAACTGGATTGGAATCTGTGTTTTAACAGCTTCGTGATAGGCGTGGTAAAAAGGTTGGTCGACACCGTCCGGAAATTCCGTCCAGATGTGTTTTCCGATCATCTCGTTCTGTTGCTTTCCGAACATCTGGGCGGCTTTTTTATTGACATAGGTGTAGTGCCAGTTGTTGTCAAGCGATACAAACGCATCGGTAATTCTTTCAAGTAGGTTGATTGTTTCCTGATTGGCTTTTCTACGTTCAATAGAGTGAGATACAACCGATTCTGCTAACGCGTTTTTAGCGTATTTTTCTTCTCTGTGACGTTCCAAAGCAATTTCGATGGTGAGCTGAATCTCCCGCAGCGAGCTGGGTTTGAGTAGGTATGCATAGGGTTTTGTAACTTTGGCCCGCTGAAAAAATGCTTCGTCTGCATAAGCGGTAAGATAAATAACAGGGACATCCAGGTTCTTGAGTATCGTAAGGGCTGTTTCGATACCATCCAATTTTCCCGGCAAAACAATGTCCATCAGGACGAGATCAGGCGAGTATTCTTTAGCGAGTTCAATAGCTTGTTTTCCATTATTGGCTATAGCCAAAACATGATAGCCACAATCGGTGAGTTGAAGCTTCAGATGCTCAGCTACTTGTGATTCATCTTCTACTATCAGGATTGAGGCATTGGGCATGTGGTTATACCAATTTAAGCATCATAATTAAGCGACAAAGGTGAAATAAATGGCTGGTTATGGTGTACAGGTTTGCATTGCGCAAACGATTATTTATTAAGATACATTGGCATAAATCAAAACAGATGTAAAGAAAAGTTGGTTTCATGTTTAAAAACAACTGTATCAGACAATATTATGGAAGAGATTTTTACCAATCCCCTGTGCCATTTGACACCATTTTTCAGCTAGTTCCTGCGGTAAGTGTTGTAGCAGCGTTTCGTGAAATAATGCAAGCCATAAGGAGAGGGAATCATGACTCAAGCCCAGTGGTTTGTGTCGCCCAATCATGTCGAATGTACAATGATTGTCGGTTTTTCCGCCCATCGCTATCCACCAGAAATCAGACGCATGCGCTTTGTGGGCAGAGATGTTCGTTATTCTGTTGAAAAATGTCGCGAGTTCATGATTTGTCTGCAGCTTATCGTAAAACGCGTGGATGACCACCTCAACATTTTTACGACCGATTTTGTCGCACAGAGGTTCAAGTTTGCGGGGGGAGGAGATGCCAGTCGCCATTTCTGTATCCTTCCAGTGGCTGAAAATTAATCTTGTAGGACATTTTTCGGCTTTCAGCAATCCAGTATCCCAGGTAAACATAGGGTAAGCCGAGTTTATTGCACAATTCAGCCTGCCACAGAATATTGTAAGTACCAAAACTGGCCTGAGTCAGATCGGGGTCAAAGAATGTGTAAACGGAAGACAATCCATCGCCCAATCGGTCAATCAGGCTAACCATGCGGAGCTCCCCGGCTTCGCGGAAAGCAACCAGCATCGTGTCTATATTGCTTTGCAGCAAAAAATTAGTGAACTGTTCACGATTATCCTGATCCATCCCCCCACCTGCATGGCGGCTTGCTTGATATTTGCGATAGAGCTGGTAATGTTCAGCATTGAATTCAAGATTGCAAAACTCTGCCGTTAGATGTTTTAAACGTTTTGCCGTGCGTCTTTGAGTACGATTAGGCACAAACTGATCAGCAATGAGCCGGACTGGCACGCAAGCCCGGCATTTATCGCAATGAGGGCGGTAGGTGTATAAACCGCTTCGACGAAAACCCAGCTTGATCAATTCACTGTAAACCTGAGTGTCGATCAGATGATTGGGAACCGCTACTTGCGAGCGAGCTTGCTTACCCTCAAGATAGCTGCACGAATGAGGTGAAGTGATATAGAACTGCAGATTACGCAGTGAAAATTCATTCAAATAAGTCATGATCAAACTGCCAGAAGCCAATAATTTCAGGTTGAGCTATCAAGTTGGAAAGCTTATGACTAAATTCGTCACGCGAGATTTCACGTGCACCCAGAGAAGCCAGGTGAGGGGTATTCATTTGGCAGTCTATCATGCCGAATCCCCAGCGCTTTAATTGTTTGACCAGATGTGCAAATGGAATTTTGGAAGCATCTGTAAACCGGGAAAACATGGATTCGCCATAAAACATTTTGCCAATTGCCATGCCGTACAGCCCCCCGACTAATTGATCATCACTCCATGCTTCGACAGAATGTGCAATGCCAAGTTCATGGAGGCGTGTATAAGCTGCGATCATACGCGGGCTTATCCATGTGCCAGCCTGAGCGTTTCGCGGTGCTGCGCAGCCTTGCATGACTTCCTTGAAAGCCGTATCGACACGAATTTCGTAAGGTTGTTTCTTTAAGGTTTTGCGAAGTGAGCGGGAAATTTTGAGTTCGTCCGGGAACAGCACCATACGTGGGTCAGGACTCCACCACAAAATGGGATCACCTTCGTTGAACCAGGGGAATATCCCCTGTTTGTATGCTTCGATCAATCGCTCTGGCGATAAATTCGCACCTGCAGCGAGAAGGCCATTAGGATCGCTTAGTGCAAGCGCAACAGGGGGGAATGGGGTTTGTGTGTCAAGCCACGGAATCATACTGCCATTGTAACGTGAACCAAGAAATACGTAACCAGCGTGTAATGAGTTTTCGCAAGAAGCTGAGAAATACGATCATTGAATTGCAGTGATACAAAGTTATCAGAAATACAGGGCCAGTATGGCTTTTGCACATATTGACTGCTGGCAATTACCTATGATTTCCAGCCGTACAATTACCCTTGTAAGTTTCAGGGCATTTTTAGATCGTTTCGTTTTTGCAGGTATTCCTCGCGAGTGAGTTCTCCACGAGCATACTTTTCATCCAGTATGTTCAATGCAGTCCGGTCTAAAGACTTATTTTCGTTGCCAGGCCTGACGCTAAACAGATATTTGACAAGCGCAAAGAGTAGCAGGACCGGGATCAGCCAGACCAGTGCCATCCACAGCCAGCCAAAAAACATCCAGCCGCCGCTGCCACCAAACATCCAGCCACCATGATCCCACCCGTACATCTCTATGTTCCCTTTTAAACCCGATTAAGCGCTGATGCTGTCTTTAACACGCATAAGACGAGCTTTTGCATCTTTTGCAACTGCCAGGATCTCAGGGTTGTCGATCAGTTGCACCATTACATCAGGGTCCAGGAAAGAAACCGTGATTTTTCCGTCCGCTTCTTCACGCACTACTACGTTACAAGGCAACAGTAGGCCAATGTCTGCTTCAGCATCAATTGCGCGATTAGCTAAAGGGGGATTGCAGGCACCAAGAATGCGGTAGGGGCGTTTGTCAATGTTAAGCTTTGTTTTTAAAGTGGCTTTTACATCGATGTCAGTCAGTACACCAAAGCCTTCAGTCTTTAAAGCATCGATGGTTTTTTCTACTGCAGCGTCAAATGGCATGTTGAGTTGGGTGCTGAATCCGTACATAAATTAAATCTCCAAATTAAACAAAAAGGTAGTCAATATTAGCGCTATTGAATGGATAAGCTGAGAAGATAGCCATATAATCGTTATCTAATGATAGATTATATCCCTTCAGGAGCAAGCTTGTTTAGTGTTTCTGTTCCAAATATTAACTTGTGGGTTCGCACAATCTCCGGGAAAGGTAAATGTTTTCAAAATTGATGAATTTCCGCAAGGGAAAGAAATCAACATCTGTTAAGCAGTCGATTGACCATGAGGAGGAAGAAAGCCACCTTGAAGGGTTATTAATCGACGCGGAGAAACCGGTCTCTAACCAGCCTTCCACACAGGCTGACAGGGTTGTCGATACCCATAAAAATACAGCTGATACGATTGTAACCAGTGTGCTGGAAATAGATACCCACGGAAAATCCTCTGGCGGACAGCAATTACGCCAGCGAATTTTAGGCAGGCAACCGGTTTTGGATAAGTACCAGCATGTTGTGGGTTATGAGCTGATCTTGCGCAACAAAGATGCAAATCAGGCGTTTCAACAAAATACGGCTATTTCACGTCTATATGACGATATGTTGTTGCGAGGGTTGGGCAGCATGGAATTGGCGCATTCAATCGGCCAAAAATCCGTTTTTGCAGGGTTGTCATATGCCTGTATACCTGATGCGCTGCTGGAAGAAGTACCTAGCAGAGGGGTGGTGCTGGCACTGAAAATTGCACCGGAACATATCGAAGATCAGTTGTTGTGCATGAAAAATTTAATTACCGCGGGCTTTCAGGTTGCGGTGGATGATTTTATTTATTCACCCGTATTTGCTCCTTTTTACCGTCTTGCCAAGTATGTACGAATTGACGTGTCCGGGATGGATGCTATTTCGCTGCGCGAACAGATGAAAAGCCTGCGAGAAAAGGTTTCTCCTCTATTAATTGCAAAAAACGTTGAAACAGATGATGTATTTGACGCTTGTCGCAGCTTGTCTTTTGATTTTTTTCAGGGTTATTACTTCACCAAACTTCAGCCTAATAAGCCGCCAAGACTGAATAATGATCGATTGCGAGTGATTGAGTTGCTTAACATGGTGACTAAACATGCTGAAATTCATGACTTGGAAAAAGTGTTTAAGCTGGATGTTTCACTATCCTATAAATTGCTCAGATACATTAATTCACCAGGATGCGGCATGGTGCAGAAAGTTAGTTCAATTGCGCACGCTTTGGCAGTACTCGGTTATGATCAATTGTATCGCTGGCTGACTCTGCTGCTGTTTACAAGCGGCAAAATTGAAGCGCGTAGTCACCCCTTGTTGAAAAATGCAATGGTGCGAGCACGGCTGATAGAGTCTTTGGGGGAAATGAAGCTTGCGCCTTCAGAAGTAGAAGGACTTTTTATTGTAGGCATCTTTTCGATGCTTGATGCCTTGTTAAATGTCCCAATGGAACAAGCGATTAGTCATTTGAACCTGCCGGAAAAAGTAGTAGATGCGCTGGTCAACCGGAAAGGGGGCTATGCGCCGTTTTTAGAGCTGGCTTCCGCATGTGAAGAAGGTAATGATCAGCTAATAGAACATTATGCAGCGGCTTGCCATTTTGATGCGGACACAGTGAATCACGCTCATGTGCAGGCAATCATCTGGGCTGAGGAGCTGGATAAGTAGCGATTGGCAGACTATGTTTTCAGAATCTGTTTAATTTGGGTTTTGTTGATACTGGAACTGAGTCTTATCGACTGAAAGCTGCAGAGGATTAGGTGAAAAAATGTATAGTTACCTGAAAGGTAGCTATACAGATTCAGGCCGTTGTATTGATTGTTTGCCCAAGATGGGGAGGCAAATTGGCAGCTGTATTTTTTTCTGCTTGGGGGGGTGGGTTGGTCAATGCAGTGGCATTTTGAGCTTGCATGGCAAATGCTTTTTTCAAGACGGCCGTACCTGAATCTGTAGCGGTTGCTTGATCAAATAGCAAACTTGAAGCGTTTGAAATAGTTGAGTTGTCCATGGGAACCACCTCCTGCAAAATACTTATGTCCAATATAACATAACTTTACGATAAATAAAGTAATTTTAGTAAAATGCTCATGAATATCGATAACCTGAAAGGCTACTAGTATTCGACTGGAACCGGGTCAAGACTTCGCCATAAATACCAAGTGGCAACGGATCGCCAGGGTTCCCAGCTTTGAGCAATTTTCCGCATTTCCTGTTTGGTCAAGGGTTGTTTCTGATTGTAAAGCTGTGACATGGCACGTTGCAATCCGATATCGTCAAGTGGAAGTACGTTTGGACGCATCAAAAAGAAAATCATGAACATTTCGGCTGTCCATCGGCCAATACCATTCACTTTGACTAGCTCAACAACCAGCAGATCATCTTCTAGGGTAACCAGTTTTTCAGGATTGAGTTCTCCGCTCATGAAGCTGCGGGATAAATCTTTCAGGTAGCTGACTTTTCTGGAAGATAAGCCACATGCTCTGAGCGCATTGGGTTCGGCGTTATGAATGCTGATGGGGGAGGTTATCTGAACATGGGATAGGAGTTTTTGCCAAACACTTTCAGCCGCTTTGACAGAGATTTGCTGGCCGACGATGGATCTTGCCAGTGTTGAAAAAGCATCGCCTCTGCTGTTTAAGATAGATCCGGAATAGGCGTGAATTAAATTTTTCAGTACTGGGTCGCGTACTGAAATAGCGTTTATGGCTTGTTCCCAATAGTCGGGTTGCATTTAAAATTCCTTGGCTAATCATTTTATTAGCGGTTTAACAATCCACTCTTTACAGATAATTAATAAAAGGATAAAATTATCCTTAATTCGTGATTGAGCTCTTTGGCTTTACGAATTGTGATCGAAAAATGATTTGATTTTACATTTTAACTTTATGAGGAGTGAAAAATGAATTTGCTTTTTTCTAAAGAGAATTTGCCATTAACTATCGTAGTCGGATTAATTGTATGGGCTTATATCAGTTTTTTTAGTGTTGTGTTGTCTTGATTAAATGTAATTTGCCATTTTAATGAAGCGATGGTGGCTAAGTATTTAATGAACAGATGCATTTCTAGCTTGGCTTAATGTTCGTGATGGTTTAAAAAGACAGCGTTTGCGGACGACTGTCTTTTTTATTTTGAATTAATAAAATATCGGCTATAGTTGTAAATTAAGTGTTGTGCTGATTTGATTTTTTTCGCTAAGTCATTTGTCTATCAAACAAAATTAATCTTTTCCACAAAACCTGTGGATAACTCTGTGTATTCTTTGGTAGCTATTGTGTAATATGACTGACGCAATTGATGTTTTTCTAAATTGCTTGGTTTTAGGGCAATGTGCAACATGATGATAAATAACAAAATTATAAACATGTTGACATAAAGGGGATTCAAGTAAATTCAGTCATTTAGAATCTCCTGAGTCATAAAATAGCTGTGTGCAAGTTTGACAACCCATTCTGCTTCTGATATCGCAATCCATCTGAAATTGCACTCCCTATGAACTTCTGGTTTAAAATTTGGTCATTAAAGACAGTATTGCAAGGTAAGGCATGAACAAAGCGTTTATTAAAGAGTCGGATGATTTGCCAGAAGATGAGCTTGAAGAAGTGCAGCCAACTCCGGCAGTCCATAAAAATTATATTACACCCCATGGGTATGCCTGTTTAAAGAACGAAGCGCTTCATTTATTAAATGACGAGAGGCCAGAACTCACTAAAGTGATTGCTTGGGCCGCATCCAATGGCGATCGTTCAGAAAATGCTGACTATATCTATGGAAAAAAAAGGTTGCGAGAAATCGATAAGCGTATTCGGTTTTTGACCAAACGCATGGAAGCAGCCGAGATTGTCGATCCCGCATCTCGTGAAGATTGCGATCAGGTTTTCTTTGGTGCAACGGTTGTAGTAGAAGATGAAAATGGCGCAGAACATGTTTTTCGGATTGTCGGAGTAGACGAAACCGATACCAGTCGCGGACATATCAGCTGGATATCTCCTATGGCTAAGGCGTTGTTGAAATCCAGGGAGGGAGACGAGGTGATGGTTAAAACGCCTGGTGGTGACCAGCATCTGGAAATAAAAGCTGTACGATACGAGTCATTTGAGTAGGCTGAAGCTGTGGGTTGGTTTACTTACAGCACCTCGCCGCTCATTTACCCGGCACAGGGAAACACTGTTTTGATGCAATCAAAAGTATGTGTTTTTTCCCATTCTTTCCTATGTAGTTTAATCGCCAAGTCTTCTGCTTCTGCGGGGTCTTTGGCCATCACTTCATAGGTAATGCTCGTAGGTAGCTCAGTTTCTGTTTGTTCTTTGAATCTGACTACTACTTTGTAGCAGGCTTCCATCGCATTCCCCTTAAAAGTCGTGATAGTGAAATTTATAATCGAAAATTGAATTAATGCCTGGAGCAGAGCATAAATACAACCACCCCAATATTAGTCTTGAATAAAATTCAGGGAGTGATAGCCATGCAAGGGGAAATAGTTATTCACTCTGGTTCAGTAAAAGGTTGCTGAGAAACTATTTTATTTCCAGTTTGTAAAAACGCGTATTGAGATAACGTGTGACATCGTCAATGTCTTCAACTGACCATGTGGGTTTCAAAACGTCTGACCAATGCTCAACTTGCCTCCGTAATTCGCTGAGTGAAGTAACTCGGCGATTGCTGCGAATGTGTAGCATGCTTTCATGGCATGATACACACTGGAGTTCGTACAAAAGCTGCCCTCTGCTTGCCGTGAAAGGAACAGGGGTTGCCTGTTCTGGTGCAGAGGGTGGTGTGATGGGTGGCGGTGTGCTGATGGTTGTTTGTGGAGCAGGCGCAGTTTCAATGACCTCTGACATCGCGGAAAACGACAGAGCAGAAAAAAATAGAAATAATATGAATACAAGCCGGGTACGCAACATGGCTGACCTCTCTGTAACCTTACATCATTATGGTTTAACAGACAGATAAATCTAGTGCTATATGAAACCCCTGAATTTGGCTAAGAACAGCAATGGGCAGTTTTTTGGTTTTAATATGTTTTTTCCTGAACCAGCACCCATGGAGCGATAACTACGCTCCATAATTCCGGGTTACGTTCAAACCAAGCCTGTGCAGTATCATCGCTGACTTTACCAACCTGTTTATTTTCCATCCAGGATGCTATGGCAATTTTGTCATCCAGTGCCATCTTCACGGCGACATCAAGTAAATCAAGGGAAGCATCAACCTGCACTACCAAGCCTCTTGCAAAGAGGGTTTGGAGTTCACTCCAAGCAATGCGGGCAGTTTCACCGTTCAAAGCTGCGCGCATGACTTCAGTATCTTTTGTCATGTTGGTAATACCATTGAAAAAACCACGAATAATGAACTTGAAATGGGCGTTTTGCAACTTCTGCAAGCAGTGTAATATTGCTGAATGTCATTAAAATCTATTCCAATCAGGCTGGGCATTGATCTCGGCGGAACGAAAATTGAAATCATAGCGCTGGATTCAGACGGCAGTGAGTTATTGCGTCGACGTGTCTCTACGCCTCAAGGAGATTATGCGGCGACATTGCAAGCTATTTTGGGCTTGGTGCAGTCAGCTGAAAGGGAGTTTGAACTGCCGGTTACTGTGGGTATCGGTACGCCGGGCGCTATTTCAAAATCCACTGGAATGCTGAAAAATTCCAATTCGGTGCATCTGAACGGAAAGCCTTTGCTCAAAGATCTGGAAACTTTGTTAGCGCGCCCTGTGCGTATCAGTAATGATGCCAATTGTTTTGCACTTTCTGAGGCCACTGATGGTGCCGGGGAGGGAGAGTCAGTGGTGTTTGGCGTCATCATTGGTACTGGTACGGGTGGGGGTGTAGTGGTGAATGGCCATGTTCTGACTGGCCCCAATGCGATAGCCGGGGAATGGGGGCATAACCCTCTGCCTTGGCCGAACGAAACAGAGTTGCCTGGAGCGGATTGCTATTGTGGCAAGCAAGGGTGTATCGAAACGTTTCTATCCGGGCCGGGAATGGCCAGACAGCACTTGATTGTGACGGGTAAAAATTTAAATTCTGAAACGATAGTTGAACGTGCGTTGGCTGGTGACGCTTTGTGCGAACAAACGCTTAAACAATACGAAGATCGGCTGGCGCGTTCACTCGCTCAAGTCATTAATATTCTGGACCCGGATGTGATCGTGCTCGGGGGTGGTATGTCTAATATCGATCGATTATTTGATAATGTGCCTCGCTTGTTACCCCAATATGTATTTTCTGATCGAGTTGATACCAAATTATTAAAGAATAAACATGGTGACTCAAGCGGTGTGCGCGGTGCCGCCTGGTTGTGGAACGAATAGCAGTTTAATCTAGTCTTCGGTCTGAATATCCAGCCAGCGAACAAGATAATAGAGTCTGAATCCTTCTGAAGAGCGTGATGGCCCGGCAACGCGAGCGGGAAACAAGTCTTTTTCCTGGTTTGCGCCACTCAATGCGGCTTCCTCGGACTCTACTACCTGCACACAGTTTTCAGGGAATCGTTTGCGCTGTCTGCGCGGCGCATAGACAAGGGCAAACCGCTCACCCACACTGCTTGATTCTTCAAGATGAAAACCTTTCATAATTAACGCTCCAGCTTATTGGGTAACGCAACGACCAGTGCCGCTGTCTTGAAATTGACTGTCCCCAACAGGAATATATTGCCAGCCATAACTATCCGTATTGAGAGTCAGTTGCAGGATGCCCCATGAACCGTTGTATCTTGCTTCACTACCAGGTTCTGGGGATTCAATTTCGTAAAGTTTTGCCCCGCCTGTACCCACAACAAAAGAGCGTATGCCATGCTTTTCATCACGCTGGCCTGCCTTATTGAGAGGTGCAAAGCGTTCATAATGATGGTCATGACCTGCAAGCACAATACTCGCATGATGATCATACAAGATGCTCCATAGTGTAGACATGTGGATACTGTTGCCATGTTTACCTGAACTGAATCTTGGGTGGTGCCAGAAAGCCAGAATGCAAGTGTTACGGTTATTCACAAGATCGTTTTGCAGCCATTTTGCCTGAATGGAATCGGGGCCGGAATCGATATTGCTATTCAGTGACACAATATGCCATTGGCCGATATTGATACTGTAATAGCCCGTATGGTTCTTTCCCGCACGTTCGCCAAAGTATTCAAAATAGCCGGATGCGTCAGGTGTCAGGTATTCATGGTTACCCGGTGCAGGTAATGTCCTGGCCTTAAATTTCCCCCAGTAAGGTTCGTAACATTGCGAGAAGTTGTCATTCGAGCCTTTTGGGTAAGCCAGGTCACCTAAAGCTAAAACCGTACCTGGTAATGTCTGAATTAAAGCCGCCGTTTGCATTGCGCCAGTTGTAGCGCATTGAGCTACATCACCTGCTGCAAGGATGATGGCTTTGGCCGGTAGAGAATCGCCAGCCAGTGCTGCATGGCCTGAAAGGGGGGTAAGAGAAAAGAGAATGCCCAGCAAACTGGTATGAAAAAAGTTGCGCATAATTTTTGTGAAACTTATTTAGTTCGTACCATGATTGGCGATGAGAGAAGCCATAGCAAAATCAGATTTAACGTTTTAGTTTTTTTGCAAATTTTTCGTTGGCTTTTGCAACCTTGGGTGCCACAACCGCCATGCAGTATGGTTGGTTGGGGTGATGTTCAAAATATTCCTGATGATAATCTTCGGCCGGGTAGTAAGTGACTTCGGGCATCACCTCGGTCACCAAAGGGGACCCCCATTCGTTTGCCTGATTAAGTTCTGCTACTACCTTTTCAGCAGTTTCTTTCTGTTCGGTAGAATGGTAATAAATCACAGACCGGTATTGCGTTCCTCTGTCATTGCCCTGGCGATTAAGCGTAGTGGGGTCATGGATCGTAAAAAATACATCCAGAATTTCCCTGAAAGAAATAACGCTTGGGTTAAAGTTAATTCGTACAACTTCAGCATGGCCTGTAGTGCCAGTGCAAATGTCTGCATAAGTGGGGTTGGTTGTTTGCCCGCCAGTATAGCCAGACTCCACACTGGTTACACCATTCAACTTGTCGAAAACGGCTTCCAGACACCAGAAGCAACCACCGCCGAGCGTGGCGATTTCACTGTTAGCAGTAGTGTTATTTGTATTGGATTCAGTCATTCTCACAGTTTACCAATATTTTTGTTTAAGGTAGGGTGTTTTTAGATACTGTGGTGATGAGTAGTGATTGTTGTTGTGATTTATTGACTCTGTTCGACCCTTTGGAGTCATTTGCGACCGTCCGCTATCCGGCAGCCAATTTAGCGAGACTAATTGCTCCAACCCAATGCAGACATTGTAATTTATATCAATACTCAAATCAGGATTGACTCATTTACATTTCGAAAGCATAATTTAAACATCATGTTTAGCAACTATTTTTCTCACTCGCTGATTATTATCACCATTCTTCGGAGAATGGTGGGTTAATTTGCGTCTTGATTTAGCTAAGCAACCCGCCCCAGGAGGCGGGTTTTTTGTTTCCGCCTCCTGGAAATTTAATTACGACTAGGAGAAAACAATGACCACGCATGTTCTCAGGCACTACATTGAAAGAGCTGATGCCGCCATCAACTGCGAAAACTTTAATGATCTGATAAATTTTTACTCGGATGATGCAACTCTTGTCATAAAACCGGGTTTGAATGCCGTGGGGAAAGAGCAAATTCAAAAAGCATTTGTCGCTATTGCCGAATATTTCAACCATAGCCTCGTTGTGGAACAAGGTGAAATGCATGTTATTGAGTCTGGTGATACGGCTCTTGTCCTTGCGAGGACAATTCTCAATGCTAATCAAAAAACCGATTCTCAATTTTCGATGGAGCGAAATGCGACCTACATCTTCAAGAAAAACAGGAACGGTGAATGGAAATGTATAATAGATAACTCCTACGGCACAGAACTGCTGGCATCGAGCAATAATCCAACTCTACATCTTCTCTGCGGGAAAATTGCATCAGGGAAGACGACTCTCGCGGAAAAACTTTCTAAAAATATAAGAACGATATTAATTAGCGAAGACGAATGGCTTGCTAATCTTTATCCTGATCAGATAAAAAACATTTCAGATTATGTGCGTTGTACTGGTCTTTTTCGAAATGCGGTAAGCCGTCACATCGAATCATTGTTAAAGTCCGGCATTTCAGTTGTACTGGACTTCCCAGCCAATACTCCAAATACAAGGAAATGGATGTTGAATATAATCAAGCAAACTGGTGCAGCTCATCAACTACATTATCTGAATTGCACTGATGAAATATGCAAAGAGCGTTTACGTTTGCGTAATATAGATGGAGTACATCAATTTAAAACAAGTGATGCTGAATATGAGCAAATTACAAAATATTTTGTTCCTCCTTCTCCAGAGGAAGGGTTTAACACTATCCTGTACTAATTGACTGGCTGAATTGGGGGGGATTGTTGGCTATTAGCCCCCCATTTATTATTGCTCATGTGAGGCTGAGAATCCCTAATTGGCCGATTCTTACTGGTCATGGCCGTCTGCTTTCAAGCAAGATATTCTACACCTCGACCGTCAGCAGATGGCACCTTTGAGCCTCCCAATGCTGATTCTAATCATGGAATCATGCTCTCCAACCCGAATTCCGGGATAATGGTTGTTCTGACAACTATTTATCTCTTCTCATGAATATAAACGGTATTTCTTATCGCGCAATCTGGCCAGAGCAGGATGGCAGTTCGGTGAACATCATCGATCAGACTCGACTCCCGCATGATTTTTCCGTGATCCAGCTTACTGATTTATCAAGTGCGGCCCAAGCAATCAGCACAATGCAGGTGCGCGGTGCGCCATTGATAGGGGCGACGGCAGCTTTTGGCGTGGCATTGGCTATGCAGGAAAATGCTTCTGACTTTGGGCTGAAAGCCGCTTGTGATGTGTTGCTGGCAACCCGTCCTACAGCTGTCAATTTGCGTTGGGCACTGGAGCGGATGCAATCGGTGCTTTCTGCTGCATCAGATATTGATCGCGTTAAAATTGCTTGGCAGGAAGCAAAATTGATTGCGGACGAAGATGTGGAAATTAATCGATCAATCGGGGTAAATGGACTGCCGATTATTCGCGCTTTATGGGAGAAAAAACGTAATCCGGTCAATATTCTGACTCACTGCAATGCGGGTTGGTTGGCAACAGTAGACTGGGGTACTGCATTGGCGCCGATTTACGCTGCACATGATGCGGGCATCCCTGTGCACGTCTGGGTGGATGAAACCAGACCGCGTAATCAGGGGGCAAGTCTTACTGCCTGGGAGTTACAGCAGCACGGTGTGCAGCATACCTTGATTGTAGATAACGTTGGTGGGCACTTGATGCAACATGGGCAAGTGGATATGGTCATTGTGGGTACTGATCGCACGACAGCCCAGGGCGATGTATGCAATAAAATCGGTACATATCTTAAAGCTTTGGCGGCCAATGATAACAATGTGCCTTTTTATGTTGCCTTACCCGCACCCACGATTGATTGGCGTATTCAAAATGGTGTGACAGAAATTCCGATAGAACAACGCGATGGTGCAGAGGTTTCTCACATTAGCGGGCTAGATGCTACGGGTAAGGTTGTGGTGGTGAATATCGCACCAGTGGACTGTCAGGTAGCTAATTACGCATTTGATGTCACGCCTGCCAGGCTGGTGACGGGGCTGATAACTGAACGCGGAGTATGCGCTGCTTCAAAAGATGGATTGTTGGGGCTTTATCCGGAGCAAATGGCATGAATGAATTTACACTAAGGCAGCAGATGGTGGAAACCTCGCTGGATTTAGCGCGTCTTGGCCTGAATCGTGGCGCTTCAGGTAATGTGGGTGCACGTTATGAAGATCGGTTTCTGGTGACGCCAACCGGGATGTCGGCAGAAGAAATGACGCCTGAAGATATAGTATTAATGGATTTTGAGGGGAACTGGGAGGGCGATCGCCGTCCTTCCAGTGAGTGGCGTTTTCATCGGGATATTTTCGCTGCCAGGAAAGATGTCAATGCTATTGTGCATACCCATTCTACTTTTGCTACAACACTTGCCTGCATGGGTAAGGAAATCCCCGCGTTTCATTACATGATTGCAGCAGCTGGGGGTAAAACAATTCGATGCTCACCTTACGCTACCTTTGGTACCCAGCAACTTTCTGATCATGCCTTAAAAGCGCTGGAAGGTCGCAAGGCTTGCCTGTTGGGAAATCATGGAATGATTGTTGTAGGGAGTACGCTAATGCGCACACTAGGCCTGACAGTCGAAGTGGAATCTTTATGCGAGCAGTATTGGCGTGTGTTGCAGATTGGTGAACCGATTGTGCTTTCAGATGAAGAAATGGACATCATTCTGGAAAAATTTAAGCAATATGGTCAACCCTCAATACCTGACTAAGGCTATTGGCAGGAATGGTATTCCTGATTAGCAATCAATTTCGGCTGACTTGATATGTCTTCCTTGTTGTTGAATTTTTACAAATTAGCATGTTACTTCTTTCATCGCTGAGACGGCGAGGCGCAGAATTAGCGTGCCATAGAGAATCAAAGTGTCAATATTGCATTCATATTTTTATAATTGTGTCTCAAAAAAAATTTGAAAAATTACTTTGAGTAAACAAAGCAGCAGGAATAAATTAGAACAAAAAAGTTATGAGTAGATTGATTTAAATCAGGGTTTTTATCTGCTAGCTAATGATGTGCAAATTTACCTGCTTTAGTTGGCGTACATTGCTGCTGTAAGTTCTCTTGAAAATGCTATAACTTACTTGTACAAATACAAAAAATTCATTTTTCCACAGGATCTGTGGATAACTCTGTGCATATATTCGTAATAGGTTAAGTAACTCTATTGTCACATTACGATTTTTCCCGTTGCTTAAAATGCAGTCTTTTTTGTAACCATTTGAAATTATTTATAAAATAAGTTTTCATGAATGTGTGGTTTTTCATATTTACGGGTGATTTAGCCGACTGATTGAGTGAAAAAAGTGTGTTGATAAAGTTGACAGAATGAAAATATATTGTTCCATCTTTATCAAGAAAAATTAAGCCACATTAAAATACGAACAATTGGTTTAAAAGAACAATTATTTGAATGAGTTAAGGTTAATCATTGAATATTTGATTTCTTTGAAGCTATCAGCAGTTGATTGACGCTTTAAGATGGCTTTAATTAAACTCATAATCTGGTATTTTTATTCTTGGTGACTTGCGATGCTTTTAAAAAGATAAGTTTTTTATATATTTTAAGTGTTTTGGATATGCATATTCGGTAAGTTAGGGTACTTTAAATAGCAGTGCAGAAAAGATATCTCACAAAATAAAAATACATTCTGGATTAATTACATTGTTGTAATTATTGACATTTCTATATTTGATATTATCTGATTAGGCTGTATTTAATGAGTTAATGCTTGTTCTCGGAGCGAACTATCGTTAAATTTACTTTATGCAAGAAAAAATTGTTAATAAAGTAGTCAATATAATGGACGAAAATGGACTGGACAACGATTTACGCTAAAACCGCAAAAGGAGTGATGGAACTGACTGGTAAATCCAGACATCTTCATCGAGATCTCGTGCGTGTATTGCAGCTGGTGGATGGAAAAACGTCAGTAGCTGAAATATTAGCCCGTTCCGAAAAGTTATCAGAAGTAAAACTGAATAACGCATTGAATTCATTACTTGCAGAAAAATTTATTAAAATATTAGTCCGAGAGCAACTCACCCAATTTGGAAATGACTTTGGCTCATCTGCCACTATTATGGTTTCAGAGGCAAATACTCAGGCGTTTTTAGATGCTCAGGCAGCCGTGGGACAACGAAATAAACTGCTGGATGATAAGCGTGCTTGGGAAAGTGAATTGTCTGAGTTGACCGCTGAATTGGAAAGCGAAGTCAAACTTGCAGAGAGCAATAGAGCGCTTAAGGAATCTGAGGCAGTAATAAAAGGGGAATTGGAAAGAAGGAGCAAAGCAGAGGCTGAAGCACGAGCTCAGAATGAGAGGGAAATAAAAGCAAAAGCAGAGGCTGATGCGAAAGCGCGGGAAGAAGCAGCGATTCGGGTAAAGTTGCTGGCACAAGCTCAAACAGAAAAGGAAAATAAAGCGAAGGCCGAAGCAGCAGAAAAAGTAAGGCAGGAATTTGATAAGCGTGCAATGGCAGAGGCCAGGGCAAGAGCAAAAGTAAAAGAAGTGTTTGAAAGAAAAGCCAGAGAAGAAGCAATTGCAAAAGCAGAAGCTGAACAGAAAGCCCAGGAGGAAGAAGAAGACCAAAAAATGGCAGAACTCAGGCTTTCTAAACGATTAGAGGCTAGAGCTAGAGAGGAGGCTGAAGCAAAAGCCCTGGCAGAAGCTCAAGAGAAAGCCAGAAAAGAAGCCGCTGAGCAAAAAGAAAGGGAAATTGCTGAGCAGCATGCTCGAGAGTTAGCTGAAGCAATAGCAAAGGCTGAGGCTGAAAGGCAAGCTAAACTTAAAGCCGAAGAAAAAGCGAGAGTTGAGGCAGAAAGAAAAGCCCAGGAAGCTGCTGAACAACGTGCCAAAGAAGCTGCTGAAGCCATAGCTATAGCGGAAGCAGAAAGGCAAGCTAAAGCTGAGGCAGAAGAAAAGGCGCGGAAAGAAGCTGAGGAACGTGCGCTGGCAGAAGAAATGGCTAGAAAAGCAGCTGAAGCCAAAGCAAAGGCTGAGGCAGATGAAAAAGCAAGGCTGGAGGCTGAGCGGTTAGCGCGAGATGAAACCGAAAGACAAGCTAAAGCTGCGGCGGAAGAAAAAGCCAGGAAGGAAGCTGAGGAACGTGCGCTGGCAGAAGAAATGGCTAGAAAAGCAGCTGAAGCCAAAGCAAAGGCTGAGGCAGATGAAAAAGCAAGGCTGGAGGCTGAGCGGTTAGCGCGAGATGAAACCGAAAGACAAGCTAAAGCTGCGGCGGAAGAAAAAGCCCGGATGGAAGCTGAAGAACGTGCACGGGCAGAAGAACTTGCCAGGCAAGCAGCAGAAGCTAAAGCACAGGCTGAAGCAGAAGAAAAAGCAAGGCTGGAAGCTGAGCGGTTAGCGCGTGAAGAAGCAGAAAGGCAAGCTAAAGCTGAGGCTGAAGAAAAGGCGCGGAAGGAAGCTGATGAACGCGCGCAGGCAGAGGAACTTGCCAGGCAAGCAGCAGAAGTCAAAGCACAGGCTGAAGCAGAAGAAAAAGCAAGGCTGGAAGCTGAGCGGTTAGCGCGTGAAGAAGCAGAAAGGCAAGCTAAAGCTGAGGCGGAAGAGAAAGCCCGAAAAGAAGCTGAAGAGCAAGAGAGGGTAGAAGCAGAAAGGAAAGCGCAAGAAGCAGCCGAGGTGCGTGCCAGAGAGGCAGCAGAAGCACTGGCACGGGCTGAAGCAGAAATACAGGCAAAAGTTGAAGCTGAAGAAATTGCACGAAAACAAGCGGAAGAGTTTGCACAAGTAGAAGCAGCAGCAAGGGTTGCAGCTGAAGCCAAAGCAAGGGAAGAGGCTGAGAGAAATGCAATTGTAGAAGCTGAACAGGAAGAACGTGAAGCCGCTGAAATGCATGCTCAGGAAGCGGAGAAAGCATTAGAGAGGGCAGAAGAGGAAGCTAAAGCATTGAGAGATGCTGAGGCAGGCGCTAAAGCTCAAGAAGCAGAAAGAATAAAAGCTGAAGCAGAAGCAAAGGCTATCGAAGCAGCAAACGTGGTTGCGCATGCAAAAGCGGAGGCTGAAAGGGAAGCGCGCGAAGAAGCTGAGTTGCTGGCACGAAGTGAGTCTGAAGCGAGGTTGCAGGCGGAAGCGAGTTTAAAACTAGAAAAGGATATTGATGCAGAGGAAAGGCTGCAGGCTGAGGCCCGGGCGAAAGCTCAGGCAGATTTTAAAAACAAGGAAGCAAAAGGGAAAAAAAGCAAAAATTTTGTTTCACCGGCTAAATTGCTAAAGCAATTTGTTACGGGCGTGAAATATGTACTCGGAACAGCAATTGGGTTGATTCTGCTTGTTCTGGTGCTGTTACATTTGGTTCCGCTAAATTTCTACTCGCCTGCTTTTGAACAAATGGTATCTGACCGGGTGCATGAACCTGTTTCCATTTCAACCATTCGCGCATCGCTCTGGCCTTCTCCGCACTTGAAGTTTGAGGGTGTTTCAGTTGGTGCCATGCGTGATGTGAAAATTGGTACTATCCGGGTCATGCCGGATATGTTATCGCTGTTTGAAGACAGGAAAGTCATCAAACTAATTGAAGGAGAATCTCTGACATTTGATCAGGATGCTCTGGGACGCGTGTCGCATTGGCTAAAAATAGAAAATCAGCTTTCAATACCGGTCAATCGAGTCAGTCTCAAAGGGGTAAATATTGGTGTCAGAGATTTCAAATTGCCTCTGTTCGATGCAGAAATAAAATTAAACCCAAAAACCGGGATGTTGCAAGGGGCATTTGTTAAAAGCGCAGATGCTAAATTTTCCGGGAATATTCTGGCTCATGACGAAACCTATGATATCGATTTTTCAGGAAAAAACTGGCAGTTACCTTTTGGGCCTGCGTTTATGTTTAATGATGTGAGCGGAAAGGCGGTTGCAACAAATAATACGTTGCAAGTAACAGAAATTGATGCACGCTTATATGGTGGATCCGCAAAAGGTAATGCGAAGCTGGAATGGGGGAAGATCTGGCATTTTTCTGGTGATTACAGTGCATCAGGGCTTGATTTGGCCCCGCTGGCCACTTTGTTTACCCGTGAAATATCTCTTCAGGGAAAATTGAGTGTCAATGCGGATTATTCCATGCAAAATAATGAGCTTGCAAAGTTGTTTGAAGCGCCCCAATTAAAAGGTGATTTCACTATTGAGAGAGGTGTTTTGGGTAATTTTAATCTTGTGGGGGGGATACAGTCCCCTAAAAATGATATCAGTGGTGGCGGGCAGACAAATTTTGAAAAACTGTCTGGCAAATTTACGCTTATGAAGGATCGTTATCAGTATAAACAGTTGAAAATGGAAGCTGGCTTGATGAACGCGAATGGATATGCTGATTTGGTTGAGGATAAACAAGTCTCCGGCCGAATCAATGCTGAATTGCGCTCTTCTTCAACCTTGGTTAAAGCGCATTTTTCCGTTTCAGGTAAACTCAATGAATTGTCCTTGCACCATGAAAACTAGGTTTTAGAAGTTGAGTCTGTTTAGCCATGGAACTGACTTATGAAGTATAAAGAGCCGTCTGTAATGTCAGTTTTTTTGTCATCGTTATCCCCTATGCAGCTTCATTGCTGCAAAAATTTCATCAGTTTTAAGTAGCAGAGAATCTGCATGAATTTACCAAACGGTGAACTTTCTGTATCCTAGGCTGGGTATACGATTTTCTGATTTGTGTAGGTCTCTCTCACATGGAAAAATCATCCTGAAAGTGTAACTTTAAGAGGCTGTTGCTTGAGTCAAATCCCAACTGCAAATGACATTGGCAGATTTCGTGTTCTGAAAACCCTGGGTAAGGGGGCACAAGGAACAGTCTATCTTGCCAAAGACCCCCATTTACAACGTCTTGTTGCCATAAAAACGCTTCATTTGAATGCAGCCAAAAGCAAAGAATCTCAACTGAAGGTGTTGCTGGATGAGGCCAGAATAGTCAGCCAGATGCAACATCCGAATATAGCTGCCTTGTACGATGCAGGCGAGCACAAGGGGCAGCCCTATCTGATTTTCGAATACGTTGAAGGGATGACGCTGGCGCAGCGTTTAAAATCCAAAGGTGCAATTCCGCCAGTCAAGGCAGTTGAAATTGCCTTGCAAATACTGGAAGGCATCGCCTACGCCCATCGAAAACAGGTTGTTCATCGTGATCTTAAGCCGGCTAATATCATGATGGGCGGTAACGATATCCCCAGAATAATGGATTTCGGTATTGCCAGTAATATTGCTTCGGAGAAGGTAGCATCACCTGAGTTTAAAGGCACGCCGCTGTATATGGCGCCTGAATATATTTCCAGCGGTACTGTTGGCCCGCAAACAGATATATTTTCAGTTGGAATGATATTGTATGAGATGCTGATTGGACGCAATCCAATACAGGCCTCTACAGTTCAAGAAGTGCTGGATAAAATCCAGCATCAGTCATTTAGCCCGCCTTCAATAATAGATAATGATGTTGATGAACGGCTTGATAATATCGTCTTGAAGGCCCTGTCAAAAGACCCGGCAGATCGTTTTTTGAAAGCGGAAAACATGATTGCCGCTTTGGAAGGGTATCTTAATCCGGTTAGCGATATTTCATCGAATAATGGAAAAGAAGGGACGCAAAGCACGATGGAGTTTCTGCTACGGCGGATGCGTCATAAAAGTGATTTCCCAGCAATTTCTCAAGCTATTAGCGCAATTAATAAAATTGCCGCATCAGACAATGAAAGCGTATCTGCACTCTCCAACGTGATACTAAAAGACTTTGCACTGACTAATAAGCTCTTGAAATTGGTCAATGCTGCCTATTATGGCCAATTTGGAGGGTCAATCAGCACAGTATCCCGTGCTGTGGTGATATTAGGGTTTGATACTGTACGAAATATTGCGGTAACGTTAGTCCTGCTGGAACACCTGCAAAATAAACCGCAAGCAGCTCAACTTAAAGACGAAATTTTAGCTACATTATTCGGTGGCGTAATAGCGAGGGGATTAGCGCCTAAAAGTAATGTAAAAGACGTGGAAGAAGCATTTATTTGCTCTATGTTCCATAATCTGGGCAAATTGCTTGCAACATTTTATTTTCATGAAGAAACGGTTGAAATCAAAAAATTGCTTCAGCAAGGTGGTACAACAGAGCGTCATGCTTCTGTTTCAATTTTAGGCGTGACTTATGAAGACTTGGGTATAGGCATTGCCAAGGCGTGGAACTTTCCCGAAAAAATCATTTCCAGTATGCGTGAAATCACCGAAACCAAAATTCATAAACCACAGACAGAAGGAGAGAAACTCCGTCTTCTCTCAGGGCTTGCTAGCGAATTGTGTCAGATTGCTTCAAACACGCCTGTTGAGGAAAAAGGCGCACAGTTGAAAGCATTAAGTGCCCGATATGGCGAGGGTATTGCGCTATCGGATAAACAGCTGGCGCTGGCAATTGGTGATGCCATGCGTGAATTTTTGCGAGAAACCAGTATTTTAGAACTGGATACGCGTCAAAGCGGATTCATGAAAAAAATTAGTCAGTGGTCGGGAATCGCTGATATAACCAAGTCAGAAATGCAAAATAGCAGCGCGAACGAAAGTGAAGGTGGCTCAGAACTAGGGGATGCAGCACTGCAAGACACGGTTTTGCACTCTCCCGAGCCTGCTGGACCAAAGGATATTGATTCTGCCGAAAGTGCGCGCAAAGCTGCGCAAAATGTCCTTGCTGCCGGCATTCAGGATATTACCAATACTTTAGTTGATGATTACGCGCTAAATGATCTACTTCGCATGATTCTTGAAACCATGTACAGAGGGATGAAGTTTTCGCGCGTGCTGATGTGTATCAAGGAAGGGAAGCATAACACGATGAATGGTCGTTTCGGGTTCGGCGACGATATTGACCAAGTGCTTAAGAGCTTTAAATTTTCTTTAGAGTATTCGCCAGATGTGTTTCATGTTTCTCTCAATCAGGGGCTGGATATTTTGATTGCTGATATTGATGCGGAAAATATTAAATCCAGGATTCCTGACTGGTATCGTAAAAATGTCGGTGCCCATTCATTTATACTGTTCCCGGTAATGATTAAAAAATCCGCAGTTGGATTGCTGTATGCAGATAATATTCATTCAGGTGCGCTTAAAATACAGCCGGAAGAACTCAACCTTCTGAAAACGTTACGCAATCAGGCGGTTCTGGCTATTAAGCAGAAATTGTAAAACTCAAGTTGCCAGAATCACAGGGCAGTTAATGCTTCCAAGCAATTGTAGCAGTGCTTTATATGAAAACTGGTGGTGAGTTTTTCCGATCACCAGAATCCCTTTTTTCTCTTTAAGCAATGCTTGAATTTTATGGGTTAAATGCGGTGTCTGGGTGTAAAAAAAACGTGTTTTTGACAAGTATGTTGTCAGTTTTGATGTGGCGATTTCGCGTAATGCGTTTTTAGATTCAGTTGTGTTACTTTCGACTAATACAGATAACGTGGTTGCGTTCAAACGTGCCACGAGGAGCGCTGTCATTAAAGCATGCTGTGAAGCAGGCGAGCCATCGAATACAACCAGTGCCTGTTGAATATGTTGTTTTAAGGGGAGGATGGGTGACTCATTTTGGATTGTTTTCATTTGACCAAAAATGATTAAATCTGCTTCATTTGCCATTGATAATACGTCTGCAATAAGTTGGCCGCGAACCACTTTAAAAGACCATTGCAATTGCAAGCGTTCTGCTGTTTTAGCGAGCAGTTGCTGAGCGTGCATCGCTCCTGCTTTTAGTGATCGCTCGATATCAGAGAGCAAAATTCGGCGTTCGGTTGCCGATGCATGGCCTACTTCTCTGGCAAAAGGCAATCCAGCCAGGTTCAGTAAATTGATATCTTCAACAAAAAGTCCTTGTAGCTGAGCTTGCAACTCGGTTGCCAGTCCTGCAGCAGCATCAAGCGCCATATCACCCAGCCTGGAGTTCTCTAATGAGAGCAGAATACGTTTGCTTGCCATAACTTCTTTAACGCCGACCATACTTTTTATTTCTGGGGGGCGAGCTGGATTTATTTCTGGAGGTTGATTCACGTATGGAAAATAATTCATGCAGCCTGGTAGCAACCAGATAGTTAATGCTTTCAGGCGGCAGCTTACCCTGTGCGTCTGACACACCTGCAGGCATTCCTGTCAGTAATTCTATTGCCTGATCTGCATTTTCTATTGAATAAACGTGAAATTGCCCTGTTGATACTGCGGTAACAATATCCTGGCGCAGCATCAGGTGTTTTACATTGGTTGCAGGAATCAGCACGCCTTGCTCACCTGTGAGCCCCCGTGCCTTACAAATATCAAAAAATCCTTCTATCTTTTCGTTGACACCCCCAATTGTCTGCACTTGCCCAAGTTGATTGATTGAACCAGTAACTGCCAGTGACTGTTTGATCGGCACATTGGAAAGGCTGGAAAGCAAAGCACATAATTCCGCAACAGATGCACTGTCGCCTTCAATCATGCCGTAAGATTGCTCAAAAGTAAGCGTAGCAGTCAGCGAAAGGGGGTGGTTTTTGGCAAATCGCTCGGCCAGGAACGAGGAAAGGATTAATACCCCCTTTGAATGTATTGAACCGGATAATTCTACTTCACGCTCAATGTTGATTAACTCTCCTTCTCCCAACCTTGTTGTAGCGGTAATGCGAGCAGGCTGTGCAAATGCGAAATTGCCTAATTCAATGACGGCAAGCCCGTTTACTTGTCCCACAGTTTCGCCTGATGTATCAATCAGCACGGTACCGCGGATAATTTGTTCATACATGTTTTGTCTGAGTCGGTCAGCACGGTGAATTTGAGTGTCGATTGCTTGTTGAATATCTGAGGCATCCACTGATTTTTTCCCGGCTTGTTGGGCCCAATACTCAGATTCGCGCAGTAAGTCCACCAGACTTTGCATATGGGTAGACAATTTTTCTGAGTCGCCAACTACCCGTGAACATTGCTCAATGATGCGAGCAACCGCGTAACGATCAAAAGGGATAAGTTTCTCTTTGCGTGTCAGGGAACCAATTAGCTGGGCATACAAATTATTTGTCTCCTGATTACGGTCGATACTGTCTTCAAAATCTGCGGCAACTTTGAAAAGTTCACTAAATTCAGGGTCGTTTTCATACAGTAAATAATAGAAAAGGCGGTCGCCGAACAGGATGATTTTTAAATCCAAAGGAACGGGTTCAGGTTCCAGCGATACAGTGCTGACCAGGCTGAGCATCTGCCCTAGTGACTCAATGCGAATTTCGCGGGAATTGAGGGCGCGTTTCAGTCCTTCCCAGCCAAATGGCTGAGCTAAGATCTTGAGTACATCCACTAGCAAATAACCACCATTGGCCTGATGGAGCGAACCGGGTTTGATTAGCATAAAATCCGTTACTAGTGCGCCCATCTGGGCAATATGCTCCACTCGGCCAACCAGATTGCTGTACATTGGGTGGTCATCGTAAATAATAGGCGCGCCTTTTTGCTCGCTATGATCTACCAGAATATTGACCTGATAGCGACGGAAAGCATTTTCCAGATTTAAGCTGTCCGTACCTGCAGTAGGAGTTTCTTCTTTTTTGCGAAAATCATCAACGTTATCAATAACATCTTGCTGAACCTCTTCCAGATAAGCCAGAATAGAGGGGAAATCGGTATAACAGTGCCTGATGTCTGAGATCAGGTTGCCAACCGCAAGTAAGGTGATCTCCTTATTCAGTTTTTTTATTTTTTCTCGTTTTTCCTTACGCCATTGTGGGATCTGACGGATCACCTTTTGCAGTCGATCCTGCAATTCGTCAACCAACTTTTCAATGCGCTCTTTCTCATTTTCAGGCAATTTTTCATACTCTTCTGGTTCGATAACCTTGTCATCGTGAGTAGGCGCAAAAGCAAATCCCCCCGGTGTTTTGAGAAAGGCTATGCTTTGTTTCTCCGCATCTTCGGTTAAAATCTGGAAAGCGCTTTCCTGTCGTTCGTTCAATTCCTCCTGAATTGTTTCAGTCTTGGATCTGTACTCATCACTCTCGAAAGCCGCAGGTATAGCAATGCGAAGTTCATCTATCAGTTGTTGCATATCCTTGCGCAAGCTGGTGCCTCTGCCAGGCGGCAGCAGGAGTGCTTTGGGTTTGTGCGGTTGTTGAAAATTGTTTACGTAGCATAAATCTGAAGGGGCGGATTCATCATGCGCTTTATTTTCAAGGAATTGTCGTACCAACGTATGTTTTCCCATACCAGGCGGGCCAAGCACAAATAAATTATAGCCATCGCGTCGTATGCTGGTACCAAATTTAATGGCATCAAAAGCCCGCGTTTGGCCAATAATTTCAGTCAGATCATTCAAATCTGCTGTGGTAGTGAAATCAAAATCATCCGGGTTGCAACGCTGAAATAATGCTTGAGGCGGAAGAGGTGGGTGTTTAGACACGGATACATTCCTCATTTACTATTATTAATTGAATGCTACCTAAAATATTTTTAGTGTTATTAATTGGAGATGATTGTTTTTATCATAGACGTTTTCCTGAGGTAATGATTTAAAATGTTGCAGTAAGTTTTGATAAAATTGGCTTGAATTTTTACTCAAACTGGCACATGATCTGCACAATTGTTATAATGTCATCAATATGTTAGAAAAAACTATGGAAGAAAAACAGCGTTACAGGATACTTATTGCCGATGATGATGGAATTACCCGTCATTTATTGAGATTACTGCTGAAGCAGTATGATCACGAGGTGGTTGGCGAAGCGGATGATGGTGAAACAACGCTGACACATTGCGCTAGGCTTCTGCCGGATGTTGTTTTTCTGGACATCAATATGCCCAATATAGACGGTATTGAAGTGTTGAAAAAGATCAGGCAAAACCATCCGCAGATAACAGTTGTTATGGTGAGTGTTTCTTCTACGCCAGATCACGTCCATACGGCAATGTCTCTGGGGGCTCACGAATTTATCGTCAAGCCTTTCAACTCCGCAAGCGTAATAAATACGCTCAACAACATCAAGCGTACAGCACAGGATTTCCCAAAAGATAAGCCATAGGCTTATTCTGCAGGTATGCCTTTCAGTTCAATCAGGTTTGCCAACGCCACCATTTCTATCTTTACTTGTGCAAGCTGTGCAGCAATGTCATCAATGTTACTGCTCTCGCAGGCGATTTCCAGTAGTTTTGACGCGTATTGAAGCGCCGGGGTGCCGCAGTAACTAGAAGAGCCGTGGAGTTTGTGAACATATTGCTGCATTTCATCCAGGCGTTTTGCATCAAAAGACCGTTCCATATCATTAAGCAGCGTGGGTAAACTTTTAAGCAGCATTTCCAACACGGTTTTCCATGTATCAACCTGACCAAATGCAAGCGCAATCCCCTGTTTGGGGTCTAGTACTGGCAGGCCCAAAGTCATCTCGGCATTGTTTGGTGTGGTTATTTCAGTTTGAGTGACAGGATGAAGATCCGGGAAAGCCGCAGGGCACCATTTGGCCAAAATCCCTTTCAGGGATATTTCGGTAAGGGGCTTTGCCAGGTAATCATCCATCCCTGAAGCAATATAGTGTTCTTTGTCGCCGTGCAGCGCACTGGCGGTTAAAGCAATGATAGGTATTTTTTTTGTACCTTGCTGTAATAACCTGATTTGTTTTGTCGCTTCTATTCCATCCAGCACTGGCATTTGTATATCCATCAAGATGAGATCATAGTTGTTATGCTTGCAAGCGGTAACTGCTTCCAATCCGTTTTCTGCCTGATCTATATTTGCGCCAATATGGTTGAGCAGAATGACAGCAAGTTTGCGATTGATTTCGTTGTCATCCGCGATCAGGATACGCGCCAGAAAGACATTTTTGTGTGGATTAAGCTGCGCTGTTTTATCTGGTAGGATTTGATCTGAAACATGAATATCTTTAATTTCACTACGCTGTAATGGTACTTGTGTTTGTAGCATACAGATCAGCGTATTGTGAATATATCGGCGGCTCACTATCACAAAACTGATTAGAATCACCAACAGTAAAACCGCAACAGGAAGAATAGATTTGAAGAGGTGTTTTCTTGCCGGGGCGAGATCCATGGCAAATTCAATATAGCCGATTACTTCCGAGTTCTTTTTTGGTAATTTGCTTGTATTCGAGATTATTTTGTCATGAGGCAATACTGGTGCTAACACACGGATAGAGGTGACAAAACCTATAGTGTGCGTAGTAAGCAACAGATATTCTGAATGACTTTGCTTTAGCTGGGTAATCTGGTTGGCAGGGAGAGCGGGTAATCGTACTGTCGTTTCTTTGACATATTGCCCAAGCAGTCCCAGGTCTTTTGCATTGTAATAACGATAATAAAGTATATCCGTTATATTGCGCCCGTATTGTTGTGTGTCTACAGCTTTCTCACTGCGTTCGGATAAAGTAAGGTTGGCGGCAAATTGGCTTAAGCCAGGCGCCAATTGTATTGCACGTTCTGTGAGTTCTTCTTCAATAATAAAATGATGCGTAGTCCATCCCAAACTTGCAATCGTGACCAAAAAGAGTAATGCAATAAATGGAATTTGAAATAAAAAGAGTTTGGTAGCCAGGTTCTGATGCTTTTGGGCCTTAGTCAGGGAGCTTTCAGTTGGCATTGCCATGCATCGCTGACAAGTTTGCGGAATAACTGCTGAAGCTATTTGAAACGATAGTGTAGGTCAAAAAGAATTGAACGGTTAGCATAATGTGGAGGGGAAAATGTTCATTACGCCAATTGAGTATATTTGATCATTCTTTTTTGATTGAAGCATCGTGAGTGTGTGTTCTCATCTATCCAACATTATTTTTGAATGTAGCACACCTTCAAACGATAATAAATTGAATTCGATTGATAACCAGCTAACTCAGATGAACTGCTATGTAAATTTTGCTTTTACGTCATGGAACTGCAAGAAATACACTGATTATTCGTAAAGAATGCTGAGCGGAAATTTGCTCGTCCATTGAGACAACTTGATGGCTATTTTGTGGTTGTATGAAGAAATGTTGTATCATTGGCGTTTTTCGGATTGTGCAAAAAGTAATACCTTATGAAGACCACTTTTCTGGATTTTGAGCAGCCGATTGCAGAACTTGAGACGAAGATCGAAGAACTTCGCTATGTTCAGGACGATTCGGCATTGGATATATCCGAAGAAATCAATCGGTTACAGAAGAAGAGCCAGAGCTTAACCAAAGATATTTATGCCAAATTGTCACCTTGGCAAATTTCGCAGGTTGCACGGCATCCTCAGCGTCCCTATACGCTGGATTATCTTCAGAATATATTCACAGATTTTGAAGAATTGCACGGAGATCGCGCCTATTCAGATGACCCGGCTATAGTTGGTGGTCTGGCACGTTTGAATGGTCAGTCCGTGATGGTGATTGGACACCAGAAAGGTCGTGACACCAAGGAAAAAATTTATCGTAACTTTGGTATGCCTCGCCCTGAAGGCTATCGTAAAGCATTGCGCTTGATGCGTCTGGCAGAGAAATTCGGGATTCCGGTGGTAACGTTAATCGACACGCCCGGGGCCTATCCAGGTATCGGTGCAGAAGAACGTGGGCAATCAGAAGCGATAGCACGCAATCTTTACGTTATGGCGGAATTGCGCGTCCCCGTTATTTGCACCATTATCGGAGAGGGCGGGTCTGGTGGCGCCTTGGCGATCGGTGTGGGCGATGTCACTCAAATTCTGCAATATTCTACCTATTCGGTCATTTCTCCAGAAGGATGTGCGTCTATCTTGTGGAAGAGTGCAGATAAGGCTCCCGATGCTGCTGAAACTTTGGGCATTACCGCAAATAGACTGAAAACGCTTGGTTTGGTAGATAAAATCATTAATGAACCTCTCGGTGGTGCACACCGAGATGCGGCTGCCATGATGCAGTCTCTGAAAAAATCCTTGCTGGAAAGTTTGCGGCAAGTTCAGGATCAAACGACTGATTCGCTGCTAAAATCGCGTTTTGAACGATTAATGGGCTATGGCAAGTTCAAAGAAACAGCTGTTAAGTGATCTTCCTCCCAATGTTAAAAGTATTCTAGAGTCATGGGTCAATCCAGGGCATCGCCTCGTGCTTGGCCTGAGTGGCGGGATTGATTCAGTTGTTCTGCTGGATATCCTGTCTCAATTACAGTCATCCTTGGATTTTCAACTTTCCGCTGTTCACATCAACCATCAATTAAGCCCTTTTGCATCAAATTGGGCCACATTCTGCCAACAGTTATGCAACCACTATCAGGTACCTTTGCAGCTGGTTCCCGTTGATTTAAATAGGGAAAGTGGGTGTAGCCTTGAAGCCGTTGCACGAGAGGCGCGATATGCAGAGTATTTCAAGCAGGATGTTGATTTCGTAGTGTTGGCTCAACATCTGGATGATCAAGCAGAAACATTGCTGCTGCAGTTGTTGCGAGGCACAGGAATGAAAGGTTCAAGTGCTATGCCAGTTGCCAGAGTCTGCAAAAGTGGTGCAACCATTTTGCGCCCTTTGCTCAAATCCACCCGCAAGGAAATTGAATCTTATGCCGAACTGCATCATTTGCGGTGGGTAGAAGATGAGAGCAATGAAAATGTTGCGTTTGATCGTAATTTTTTGCGTCATAAAGTTTTTCCTGTTTTTGAGCAACGTTTCCCAGCTTACCGCCAAACCTTTTTAAGATTCAGTCAACATTTTGCTGAGGCATCCGAATTGCTGGATGATCTTGCCGCAATCGATGCGCAACATTCCATTGTGGAAGGCAGGCTGCAATTGGAAAGCGTGCGTGACTTGAGTAATGTTCGAGCCAAAAATGTGTTGCGCTACTTTCTGGGTTGCATGGGTATTTCCATGCCTAGTGCCGATCGTCTGAGCGAAATGCTGCGGCAATTGCTAGATGCGGCGAAGGATGCCAATGTGCGTATTGTTTTGGGTGACAATGAGATTCGTCGTTTTAAGAATCAGGCTTATGTTTGTCAGAAAACCAAAAAAGGTCAGGTGGAGCTTTGCTGGACATGGCAAGGGGAATCTGAATTAAAGTTGAGTGGGATAGCAGGGACATTAATTTTTGAGAAAGTAGTTGGGCAGGGAATTAGTATGGACAAGCTGCTTAGCGACAACGTGTTGATTCGCTTGAGACGTGGCGGCGAGCGTTTACGTCCGGATTGTCTCAGGCCAAGGAGGACATTAAAAAATTTGTATCAAGAGAAGCAGATCCCGCCTTGGAAAAGAGAGGCGCAACCGTTAATGTATAGTGGTGAAAATCTGGTTTGGGCAGCAGAATTTGGGGTAGACTGTTCTTATCAGGCACAGGATGGTGAGCCGGGGCTTATTGTTAAATTAAAAAATTAGTTTCAGGCATGCCCGGTAAACTTTACATTCGAAAGCTTGGGTTCTTCATAACATTAATAATTCGGAGGAAATAATGCGTTCACTTATATCTATCGTAACATTGATGTTTGCATTTGGCTTTACCAGTCTGGTTTCTGCCGCTGACCCAATCATAATCAAATTCAGCCATGTAGTTGCGCCCAATACACCGAAGGGAAAGGCTGCAGAAAAGTTTAAACAACTTGTCGAAGAACGGACGAGTGGGAATGTTAAGGTCGAAATTTATCCAAACAGTCAATTGTATAAAGATCGTGAAGAAATGGAAGCGCTCCAGATTGGTGCTGTACAGATGTTAGCCCCTTCACTCTCAAAATTTGGGCCAATTGGCGCACGTGAATTTGAAGTGTTTGATTTACCATACATATTCCCAAATAAAGAAACGCTCTATCGCGTCATGGATGGTGAGATTGGCAAAAGTCTCATGGGCAAGCTGGATTCCAAGGGGATAGTCGGTTTATCTTTTTGGGATAATGGATTCAAGCAAATGAGTGCAAACCGTCCGTTGCGTAACGTTGAAGATTTTAAGGGTTTGAAAATGCGTATTCAGTCATCCAAAGTATTGGATGCTGAAATGAAAGCACTTGGTGCCAACCCTCAAGTTATGGCGTTCAGCGAAGTTTATACAGCCCTTCAACAAGGCGTGGTGGATGGAACTGAAAATCCCAATTCAAACTTCTATACCCAAAAGATGAATGAAGTTCAAAAGCACCTGACTATTTCTGACCATGGGTATTTGGGATATGCAGTGATTGTGAACAAAAAATTCTGGGATGGACTGCCTGGCGATACACGCAAGATAGTGGCTCAAGCCATGAAAGATGCCACTGAGTACGAACGCGAAATAGCAAAACAGGAAAATGAAGAAGCGCTGACCAAGGTGCGTGCAGCAGGAACAACTGAGGTTTATGTACTGCCTTTTAAAGATCGCGTCATCTGGCAAAAAGCCTTGTTACCGGTTCACCGCGAGTTTGAAAGTGTCATTGGTAAAGACACAATCCAGGCAATTTACGCAATTGCGGCGCAAGTAGAGAAAGAAAAAGCCGGCAAAAAGTAAGGCAATGTTCAGCCGATTGCTGGATCACCTCGAAGAGTGGCTGATTGCCACTTTTATGGGGCTGGCTACAATTATAACCTTCATCGCCGTGGCTTTGCGTTATACCACTGGTGCAGGTATACCCTGGGCCCAGGAATTGACCATTTATCTATTTATCTGGATGGCCAAGTTTGGTGCCGCCTATGGTGTGCGTACCGGAATTCACGTCGGGGTGGATGTGCTGGTAAGAAAGCTCAGCCCATCCAGGCAAAGATTTTTTACATTTCTGGGGTTGTCACTGGGGGCTTTTTTTACTGCAGTGGTGGCCTTGCTAGGCGTGAAATTTGTGCTTTTCATGCGTAGTACTGGCCAGACTTCCCCTGATCTTGACTGGCCCATGTGGATCATTTATCTTGGTGTTCCTCTTGGTTCCTCCCTCATGTCTTTTCGGTTTATCCAAGTTTTGGTGCAATTTCGCAGGACAAACCAGTTGCCAATGCATCATTACGGAACTGAGCATCCGGAATGACAGGCGCAATCATATTTATTCTGCTTTTTGTGATGCTCCTCACCGGTACGCCTATTTCCATTGCGCTGGGCATGGCAGTGCTGGTCTTCCTGTTCACGGTTTCCACTATTCCTGTTGAAATTATTTCCCAAAAGCTGTTTACCGGTTTAGACAGTTTTTCCATCATGGCCATTCCATTTTTCATTCTATCCGGGACCTTTCTTACATCAGGGGGGATAGCAACCCGCATTGTACGCTTTGCGATCTCGCTAGTGGGCTGGATGCGTGGAGGATTAGCCATGGCAGCGGTATTGTCATGTGCATTTTTTGCTGCCATTAGCGGCTCAAGTCCGGCAACCGTCGTCGCTATCGGTTCCATCATGTTGCCAGCCATGGTCAAGCATGGTTATACCAAAAAATTTGCAGTAGGTGTGGTATCTACTTCAGGCGGTCTGGGAATTCTAGTGCCGCCATCTATTGTGATGGTGATTTATGGTGTGAGCACTTCGGAAAGTATTGGTAAATTGTTTATTGCAGGGATCGTGCCAGCAATGATCATGATGTTTGCTTTGCTCGGTGTGACCTATGCCGTGGCCAGAGCGAAAGGGTTTCCTACCATGGAAAGAGCTTCATTCAAGGAAGTTTGGCAATCTTTTCGTGATTCCGTATGGGGATTGTTGTTGGTGGTTATTGTCATAGGCGGTATTTATGGCGGCATATTTACGCCGACAGAAGCCGCAGCCGTAAGTGCTGTTTATGCCTTTGTGATAGCGGTATTTGTTTATGGCGATCTTCCTTTGAAGCGAGTGCCAAAGGTATTGCTGGAATCGGCGAATATGAGTGCAATGCTGCTCTACATAATCACCAATGCCATGTTGTTTTCTTTTCTACTGACGACGGAAAATATTCCTCAATCGCTCGCTCAATGGATTATCGAGCAAGGGCTTACCCCTTGGATGTTCCTGCTTTTTGTTAACGTGCTGTTATTCTTTGCCGGTGACTTCATGGAGCCATCGTCAATTATTTTGATTCTTGCGCCTTTATTTTTGCCAGTGGCAATCAAGCTGGGAATCGACCCGATCCATCTTGGTATCATCATGACAATCAATATGGAGTTGGGCATGATTACACCACCTGTTGGATTGAATCTTTACGTTGCAAGTGGCTTGGCCAAAATGGGGCTGACAGATGTTACCAAAGCGGCATCACCATGGATTTTGGTGGTGACGGCGGTCTTGTTACTAGTAACCTACATACCCCAGCTTTCTTTATGGTTGCCGAATTTAATGTATGGGGGAAAGTAAGCTAACTTTGCTGAGGTTGCTTGGATATGGTGGTGTTTGATTTTTCAAAGCTGGCAGCTGCCTGGGCAGGTGCGTTTATATCTTCATTTAAAAAAAAGTAAAATTCTCGGGCAATGGAGACGAGATACTTCTTGGTTTCTTCCAGGCTGAATAATGGCAACATACTATCCAAAAGTGCACTATAGCTCTTGTTGTCGAGGTCGATATTTCGAGTAAGATACATTACCGCTTTTGAAAGTCTCGCTCGTGTGTGGATGGCCTGTTGGGCAATGCCAAGTGTACTCAGGTAAGACAAATATCTGCTATGTATCGCAGATTCGCGTTCTGAAAGAATAGCCACTTCAGTAATTTTCAACATCTCGTCAATGCTTTTGATATTGCAATCAAACAATACCTCGCAGTTCTCGCGGATGCCACGGTAATTTCCCGTGCTCATTAATAGTGCCACCGATTTAAAATCAGATGTCAGAAACGGAAAAAGCTCGCGTGCAACTGTAGAAGCGTGTGAGCGATACATATCCGGGATGGAATTCAGCATTAAATTGACAGCATTTCGGTAGGCAACTGAGGTGATTGTTTGCTCGCCAAGTTTAGAAATGATCAGCCTGGCAAAATGTTCGCTACGGGCAACATCGGATTTTTTGATTTCATTTTTTTTCAGTAACTGCAAATAAGCCTTAAGAGATACTGATATCACTGTTTCTTGCGTCATGTTGAAAAACCTGTCATGTAACAATGCATAGGACCGTTTTTGCAAAATTCAATTATATCGACAAGTTGCTTATTTGCTAGTAAGAAAAAAGCGGGCATTGTGGAATTATTTATCCAATAAATTGTTAATGTTGCACGACAACTGCGCCAATGCCTAAAGTACGGATTTTCTCCATGGCCTTGTCAGCCTCAGCCTTATCTTTAAACGGCCCTACATGTACCCTGGTTTCAGTGTATGACTGAATGCCATGTTGCGCTAACTTTTCCTGTAACTGAATAGCATTGGCGGGGTTGGAAAACACGCCTAACTGGAGAACAAATGTTTTCGGACCTGTGGTGACGGTCTGGGTTTTTGGAGCAGGTGCTGGTACAGGTTTTTCAGCGTGCGGAATAGCCGTTTTTTGTGCCGATTCAATTGTCAAAGCTGGCTGGGGTTGAGCCGGTCGCTTTTGTGAAGTAGAAGCAGGCTGAGAATGTTGAATTTCTGGTTGCGCTGAAACCTGCGGAGGAGGTGGTGTTTCTGGCGGGCTTGCTGGTGCAGCAGCAGAGGGCGTTTCTACTGGTTTGGATTCAGGCTCAGGAGCAGGGGCAGGTGATGTCTCTATCGCTGGTGGAGGTTCAACCGCGGGTTGAGGGGTTAATTGAACGGTAGTTGATGGTAATTCCTGGGCAACAGGCCTGGATGGCTTTTGTTTGCTCAAAACCGTCAAAATAGCTACCGCAGCTAAAACTAATGAAACAGCAACGATCAGTCGGCGAGTAGCCCTTTTCTTTAAATCGTTTTGCTCTTCGTTGATAATGGCGTTATGTTCCAGCATCGGCTTTATCCTCTTTGTTCTATTAGCCAAATTGCGCGCGCGATCATGCTAGCATGAAATTCAAGCCTGTAACAGACATACAGCCGCTAGACAGAAATAGAAGTCTTTGATATCGCCGAAAAAGGTTTATTTCATTCGTTTAACGTGGTATTTTAATAAGTTAGCTTTATTATTGTTTTAGTCAACTTTTGGAGAATATAAATGGCTGTAGAACGCGCCTTGTCGATTATCAAACCCGATGCCGTAGCAAAAAACGTAATCGGCAAGATTTATTCCCGTTTTGAAAGCAATGGTCTGAAGATCGTTGCTTCTCGTATGATGCATTTATCACGTGCAGAAGCAGAAGGTTTTTACGCGGTTCATCGCGAGCGTCCTTTCTTTAAAGACTTGGTGGATTTCATGATTTCCGGCCCTGTTATGGTTCAAGTGCTTGAAGGTGAAGGCGCTATCGCCAAAAATCGTGAGCTGATGGGTGCAACTGATCCTAAGAAGGCTGAAAAAGGGACTATTCGTGCAGATTTTGCTGACAGTATTGATGCAAACGCTGTACATGGATCTGATGCGCCAGAAACCGCGGCTATTGAAGTTGCCTACTTTTTCCCGGCAATGAATGTATATTCTCGCTAAGGTTTGAAGTTGATAAATCTTCTCAATTTTGATCTGGAACAGCTCACTGAATTTTTTGAGGAAATCGGTGAGAAGCCTTTTCGTGCGAAGCAACTGTTTCGCTGGATCCATCATTTTGGTGAAAGTGATTTTGCTAAGATGACTGATATCGCTAAAAGTTTAAGAGAGAAATTGGGTGGTATTGCTGTAGTAGAACCGCCACGTTTGATGCTAGAGCAGGTTTCTGAAGACGGCACACGAAAGTGGTTGCTGGAAGTGGGGGCAGGCAACAGCATTGAGGCGGTTTTTATCCCTGAAGATAATCGGGGTACATTGTGCATTTCAAGTCAGGTTGGTTGCGCGCTGGAATGTTCTTTTTGTTCCACGGGCAGACAAGGATTTAATCGTAACCTGAGTGTTGCTGAAATTATAGGTCAACTATGGTGGGCTAACAAGTCGCTTGGCCGTGATCCTAAAGGTGAACGAATCATCAGTAATGTTGTCATGATGGGTATGGGAGAACCTTTACTCAATTTTGATAACGTGGTGACAGCACTGAACATTATGCTGGACGACCATGCTTTTGGCATGTCTCGCCGTCGCGTGACAGTCAGTACTTCCGGGGTTTTACCTGCGATGGAAAGGCTGCGTGAACAGTGTCCAGTCGCATTGGCAGTATCATTGCATGCGCCTAATGACGCATTGCGTGATGAACTGGTCCCTATTAATAAAAAATACCCATTGCAAGAGTTAATGGCGGCTTGTAAGCGTTATGTGGTTGATGCGCCAAGAGATTTTATAACCTTCGAATATGTAATGCTGGATGGCATTAATGATAGCGAAGCTCATGCACATGAGTTGGTTAATCTTGTCCAGGATATTCCTTGCAAGTTTAATCTGATTCCTTTTAATCCTTTTCCGGACTCCGGTTATCAACGATCACGCGGTGATGTTATTCGTCGCTTTCGGGATATTTTGATGCAGGCCGGTTTGATTACAACGACGCGTAAAACACGCGGGGATGATATTGATGCAGCTTGCGGTCAGCTAGTTGGAAAAGTGCAGGATAAAACCAAACGTATACTAAAAAAAATGGAGAACCCTAATGCATCACATGCTTGAAACAAAAACTGCGGGGTGTCGTATTAAGAGTTTTGCAATAGTAGCATTGTTATTATTGCTAAGCGGATGTGCAGGGCAGCAAGCCCAGCCGAAAACACAAGAGCAAGTGGACGCACGAGGTCGTGCAGTGATTCATGCTGAATTAGGTGCCAATTATTATAGTCGCGGTCAATATGGGGTCGCAATAGCCGAGTTGAATGATGCAATTAGTTCTGACCCGAGTTATGGTGCCAGCTACAACATACTGGGTTTGGTTCATATGGAGTTGCATGAGGATGATTTGGCAGTCCGGAATTTTGAAAAAGCTTTGAATCTTAATCCGAATGACTCAGATGCCCATAATAATTATGGTTGGTTTTTGTGTCAGCGAAACCGGGTAGATGAATCCATTAAGCATTTTATGAGCGCAGTGAAAAATCCCCTTTACCAGACTCCGGAAAAATCTTATTTGAATGCGGGTCTTTGTCTTGTAAAGAAAAAAGATATGGCAGGTGCTGAAGATTTTTTTCTTAAGGTTATCAAGCGTCAGCCTCAGAATGCCCAGGCCCTTTATGAGTTGGCTAATATCAGTTATTCTCGTGGGCAATATATTGAAGCAAAAGCTTATTTATCTCAGTTCTCGCAGGATTTGCAGGACTCGGCAGAAAGTTTGTGGCTGAGTTTGCGGGTAGCACGAAAACTGGGTGATAGAAATTCCGAATCGAGCTATGGATTGCAGCTGAGAAGAAAGTTCCCTTCTTCTCCTCAGGCGCAGGCTTTGGTGAGCGGACATTACGAATGAGTGAAGAAATAAAGTTGGAGGGCGAGGTGCCCTCTAATGAAAAGTACAGTGCTGCACTTACTATTGGACAAATTCTTTTAAGAGCCCGTCAGACACAAGGGTTGCACATCGCAGATGTGGCACGTAGTTTGAAGCTGGGTGTTCGGCAGGTTGAGGCGATGGAAGCTGACGAACATGAGAAGCTTCCAGGCATCACTTTTGTGAAAGGTTTTATCCGGAATTATGCTCGATTGCTGCAATTAGATCCTGAGCCGATGCTTGCTTCGCTACAAGTAGATATCGCGCACGCGTCTGCTCCTCCTATTTCTTCATCCAATGCGGGTATTGAAATTTCATCTGGCCACAAAAAAATGTGGCTCTGGATGTCGCTCGCAATTCTGTTGCTTGTAGTCGGTGCGCCTCTGCTGGTTTACGAGTTGCTAAATTCTCAACCTCAGCAATTAAAATCGGGAAAGGGGAGTGTAAATACGGTCGTAACTCCGTCTGCATTGCCGAAAGTAACGTTGCCGCCCGCTATATCGGATACGCAGGTAACGCTACCGCTTGCCAAGCCGGGAAATGAAAGTGTTGTTGAACCGGCAGCTGAGTTGCCTAAAGAGGCCGCGCCAAGTGTACCTGCTGAAGAAACTTTAGCGCCAGGCGAGCGTACTATTAAAATGGCTTTTAATAGTGATGCGTGGGTAGAAATTCAGGATAAAAGTGGAAAAAGCATTTTTTCCCAGCTAAATGCCGCAGGGAGTGAACAGTTAGTGAAAGGTATGCCACCTTTCACAATCGTAGTCGGAAATGCTGCTAATGTAAGAATGACTTATAATGGGAAGCAGGTGGATTTAACCCCTTTTATTAAAGTCAGCGTGGCGCGTTTGACTCTTCAGTAATCGATTCCAGAGACTTTACTCATGTTCCATGTAGAAATCCCAAGACGCAAAAGTCGCCAGATTAAGGTAGGAAATGTACTTATCGGTGGAGATGCGCCGATTTCGGTTCAGACGATGACCAACACAGAAACTTGTGATGTAGAAGCCACGTTGGCTCAGATAGAACGGGCAGCCAAGATTGGTGCTGATATTGTACGCGTTTCTGTTCCCTCGATGGAAGCGGCTGAAGCTTTCGGTGAAATAAAGAAACGTTCGCCTGTGCCATTAGTAACAGACATTCATTTTGATTATAAAATTGCATTGCGTGTTGCTGAATTGGGGGCGGACTGCCTGCGTATCAATCCGGGTAACATTGGGCGTGAAGACAGGGTGCGTGCAGTTGTGCAATCTGCTAAGGATCATGGGATCCCTATACGCATTGGAGTTAACGCTGGATCACTGGAAAAGGATCTGCAAAAAAAGTATGGAGAACCCACGCCCCAAGCCTTGGTGGATTCTGCTATGCGCCACATTGAGTATCTCTATAAACTGGATTTCCATGACTTCAAAGTCAGCGTAAAAGCATCGGAAGTGTTTATGGCAGTGGAAGCGTATAAGCTGCTCGCCAGTCAGATAGATCAGCCGCTCCATTTGGGTATCACTGAAGCGGGAGGTTTTCGTTCAGGTGCTGTTAAATCGGCCATTGGGCTGAGTATGTTGTTGGCGCAAGGTATAGGCGATACTATCCGGGTTTCCTTGGCGGCAGATCCTATAGAAGAAGTAAAGGTCGGATTTGATATTCTGAAAAGCCTGCATTTACGAAACAAAGGTGTGAATATCATTGCGTGTCCTTCTTGCTCACGGCAGGAATTTGATGTAATCAAAACTGTAAATGCGCTGGAAGCTCGCCTGGAAGATATAACGGAACACATTGATGTGGCCGTGATCGGTTGTGTAGTGAATGGTCCGGGAGAAGCGAAAGAAGCGCATCTGGGGATTGCGGGTGGATCCCCTAACTTGATGTATATGGATGGCAAGCCAAGTCATAAGGTAAAAGAAGAAGAATTGGTTGATGAGCTTGAGCGCCAGGTGCGTGCAAAAATCGCCCGGATGAAGGAAGCTCCTCCTTCTTCAGGGAAAACAATATCGATTAAAGCTGTCAGTTAATTCTGTCAGCTAGCCTATATTTATGACTGATATTTCATGAGCAATACGATACAAGCCATCCGGGGGATGAACGATATCCTGCCGGATCAAGCCCATTTATGGGAATTTTTTGAAGAAACAGTACGTGACTGGCTGCATAGCTATGGTTATCGTAATATTCGTATGCCTATTGTAGAGCAGACAGCTCTGTTCAAACGTGCTATCGGGGAAGTAACCGATATCGTTGAAAAGGAAATGTACACTTTTATTGATGCTCTCAATGGTGAAAGCCTGACGTTGCGGCCTGAAGGTACGGCTGCCTGTGTTCGTGCAGTAATTCAACACAACCTTCTCTATAATGGACCGCAACGCCTTTTTTACAGTGGTCCTATGTTTCGTCATGAGCGTCCACAAAAGGGCCGTTATCGTCAATTTCATCAGGTAGGTGTGGAATCGCTGGGTTATTCCGGACCTGATATAGACGCTGAACAAATCATTATGTGCGCCCGATTATGGAAAAAGCTCGGCTTGCAGGATGTATCACTTCAGATCAATACATTAGGCAGCGCTGGTTCGCGCGCGCTTCATCGCACAAAGTTGATTCAATACTTTACTGCGCACGAGAATTTGTTGGACGAAGATGCCCGCCGTCGCTTACATTCTAATCCATTGCGGATACTGGATAGTAAAAACCCTGCAATGCAGGCTTTAATCGATGCAGCACCAAAGTTGCTGGATGAACTGGATGAAGCCTCTCTCAAACATTTTGAGGGGGTGCAAGTGCTTCTGCGTAGTGCCGATGTTCCTTATGAAATCAACACACGATTAGTGCGTGGGCTGGATTATTACAATTACACCGTTTTTGAATGGGTAACAACCCGATTAGGCGCACAAGGTACAGTCTGCGCAGGTGGACGTTATGATGGCCTGATTGAACAGATAGGTGGCAAACCGGCACCAGCCTGTGGATTTGCAATGGGCGTTGAGCGGTTACTGGCATTGATGGAAGAATCTGCATTGAGCGTGCCACTAAAAGTCCCCGATGCTTATTTGATCCATCAGGGGGAAGCAGCAGATAAAATAGCACTACAGGTTAGCGAGCAGTTACGTGATGCAGGATTGCATGTGGTGCTTCATTGCGGGGGTGGCAGTTTTAAATCCCAGATGAAAAAAGCAGATGCAAATGGCGCCCATTACGCAATCATTATTGGTGATGATGAAGCCAGCGCCAGTGAATTAAGTGTCAAACCATTGCGCGAGTTAGGTGAGCAGGCGCGTATGGGAGTCAGTGAAGCTGCTGATATGATAAAAAGCAAAATAGACGCAAAACGATAAATCTAAGGAATAAGCATGATCGATCTGGAAGAACAAGAACAAGTTGACGCACTAAAGGCGTGGTGGAAGCAGAATGGTAAAACCGTCATTATGGCAGTTAGCGTGTTTATAGTGACTGTTGCTGGTATACAGGGTTGGAGAGTTTATCAAAGTAATCAGGCGCGTCAGGCTGCAGCGATGTATAGCCAACTAGAAAATGCAGAACAGGCTAAAGATACCAAGAAAATTCGTGATGCAGCGGGTCAATTGATAGAAAAATACGCAAGCACGCCTTATGCAGCTCGAGCTGCATTAATCAGTGCGCGCGCCAATTACGAGTCTGGTGATGCAAAAAGCGCAAAAGCGCAGCTGGAATGGGTAGTAAGTCATTCAAAGGAAGCGCCGGTGCTGGACATGGCCAGATTGCGCCTGGCAGGTATTTTGCTGGATGAAAAGAATTTTGTTGAGTCCATTAAACTACTAAATACAAAGCATGAAGATACCTATGACGGTTTGTATGCTGATCTTCTGGGAGATGTGATGGTTGCCCAGGGCAAAGCAGAAGAAGCGCGTAAGGCTTACAGTGAGGCCATTCAAAAAACTGATGAAAAAAGTCCGTTTCGCAAGTATATCCAAATTAAATTGGATAGCTTAGGGGAGGCTAAATGATGGAAAAAAAGAAGATTAACTTTATTGGCGGTTTGATTGTACTCTTGTTAACCAGCCAGTTATCAGGTTGCGCTAGTTGGTTTAGCGGTAAAGACAATAGTGAAAAGCCTGCTCCTTTAGTCGAGTTCAAGCAAACTGCGGTGCTCAAACCGCTTTGGCGTGAAAGTGCAGGCAGTGCCGGAGACTATGTATTTACACCGGCAAACATGAAAGGAAGCGTTTATGCGGCTAGCCATGATGGCTATCTTTCCCGCTACGATGCGGATTCAGGCAAGCAGTCTTGGCGTGTTGAAACGGGTAAAAAGCTTTCAGGTGGTGTGGGAGCTGGCGATGGTATGGTCTTTGTCGGCACCGGTAAGGGAGAAGTCTTGAGCTACTCTGATGATGGTAAATTATTATGGCAGTCACAATTATCCAGTGAAGTGCTGAGTGCTCCGCAAACAGAAGATGGCGTGGTGGTTATTCGCACCGGAGATGGAAAGATATTTGGTCTGGATGCGAAAGATGGTAAGCGTAAATGGGTATATCAACGCGCTACGCCTGCTTTGACAGTGCGCAGTAATGTAGGTGTTGTTGTGACTCATGGTGCCGTGTTTGCTGGATTTGCAGGTGGTAAATTAGTCGGGCTAAACTTGATAAATGGAAATGTAGGCTGGGAAGCAACTGTCGCATTGCCTAAAGGCGCTACCGAACTGGAACGCATTGCAGATATTACCAGTCTGCCGGTAGTCGACACACGTGAGGTCTGTGCTGTTGCTTATCAAGGGCGTGTCGCCTGTTTTGAAACTCAGTCAGGTAACCCGATTTGGGCCAGAGATATTTCAAGTATTGCCGGAATGGCAATGGATCAACGTAATGTCTATATCAGTGATGATAAAGGCGCGGTCGTGGCTTTGGATAAAACGAGTGGCAGTAGCGTATGGAAGCAGGATAAGCTGTTTGCCAGAAAGTTGAGTGCACCTGTAGTCAGACGTGGGTATGTTGTTGTTGGTGATGTAGAAGGTTATGTGCACCTGATGTTGATTGAAGATGGTTCTTTTGCGGCGAGAGCTGCAACGGATGGAAGTTCAATTGGTAGCCAGCCAGTCGCCCTTGAAAATGGTTTTGTGGTGCAAACGCGTAGCGGCGGTTTGCATGCGTTTACTATTCAGTAAAGTAATCTATTGATCTAACAGGATGTCGAGTTGTCGCAATGGAGATGTATCAAAATTCATTGATGCATCTTTTGCGTTTTAATTTGCGGTAAATACAAAATATTATGAAACCCACAATCGTCATCGTCGGAAGACCTAACGTTGGAAAATCTACACTCTTTAATCGTTTAACCAAAACGCGTGATGCCTTGGTTGCTGATTTTCCGGGTTTGACCCGTGATCGTCATTATGGGCATGGAAAAATTGGAACAAAGCCTTATCTGGTTGTTGATACTGGCGGTTTTGAGCCAGTGGCGAAAGAGGGTATTTTTCATGAAATGGCCAAGCAAACATTACAGGCAGTTGATGAGGCTGATGTAATTGTGTTTTTGGTTGATGCACGCGATGGTTTAACTGCTCAAGATAAATTGATAGCGGATAAACTACGTAAAACAGGCCGGCCACTATTTCTTGCCGTCAATAAATCAGAAGGAATGCAACGTGCAGTAATCACTGCCGAATTTTTTGAATTAGGATTGGGTGTGCCGTTGGCCATTTCTTCAGCGCATGGGGAAGGGGTTCGTGAATTAGTTGAGCTGATGCTGGAAGACTTTCCTGAAGAAGAAGATGAAGAAAAGGAAAAACATCCAAAGATCGCTTTGGTAGGGAGGCCTAATGCGGGAAAGTCCACACTGGTAAATCGCATATTAGGCGAAGACCGCGTGATCGCTTTTGATCAGCCAGGTACTACGCGCGACAGTATATATATAGATTTTGAACGTAATGACAAACGATATACCATTATTGATACTGCGGGCGTTCGCAGACGCGGGAAGGTTTTTGAAGCGGTTGAGAAATTTTCCGTTATCAAAACGCTACAGGCTGTAGAAGATGCAAATGTAGTCGTGCTTGTGTTGGATGCCCATGAAGAAATTTCTGAGCAAGATGCACACATAGCAGGATTTATAGTGGAAAGTGGTCGGGCGCTCGTGGTTGCAGTGAATAAGTGGGATGGATTGGATCAATATCAGCGCGAAACGATTAAAAGCGCAATTGATCGCAGACTTGGCTTCCTTGATTTTGCAAAGTTTCATTATATTTCTGCATTGCAAGGTACTGGCATCGCAGAAATATTTAAATCGATTGACACCGCCTACGCAGCCGCCATGTGCAAGATGCCCACACCACGGCTGACCCGTATTTTGATTGATGCAACCACCCAGCATCAAACTCCCAAAGTGGGTGCTTTCCGAGCAAAAATGCGTTATGCCCATCAGGGGGGGAGTAATCCTCCTTTGATTATTGTTCATGGCAGTGCTGTGGATAAAGTCCCCGCTAGTTATAAACGGTATCTTGAAAGAATATTTCGTGAAGCTTTTGAACTTCAAGGCACGCCCCTGAGAGTTCAATTCAAGCAAGGTGCAAACCCATTTGAAGGGAGAGCGAGAGCACCTTTGACTGATGCTGAAGAAAAAACAGCACATCGCAAACGCATGCGTGGTAGAAAACTTTATGGGAAAAAATAAAGTAGTTTGTTAATGTGGTGTTGCTGCAAGTTAAAATTACGAGTTGCAACCCATTATGAATAAAGAAATTGTGATTGTGGGCTTGAATTTAACTGGTTAATCCCCACGTTTAAAAATAGATATTATTTTAAAGTCATCTAGAATGACAAAATTCGGATTGTTTTATATTCTATGGTAGCTTAAACACATCTAGGCATGGGTCACTAGGGTTTTTCTTAGATGGCATTTACATAAAAAATCAAGTAAAGTATTTAATTAGAAAAAAACAATGGAGAAACCATGAGTGCAAAAGGGCAAATGTTGCAAGACCCATTTTTGAATGTCTTGCGTAAAGAGCATGTCCCTGTCTCGATCTATTTGGTGAACGGTATCAAATTGCAAGGCCAGGTAGAGTCATTTGATCAGTATGTTGTACTGCTGAAAAACGCAGTTACCCAAATGGTTTATAAACACGCCATTTCAACGATTGTGCCTTCGCGACCTGTGAACCTTTCAAGTGAGAATACGGATTCTTAATGTTTGAGCGTCCAGAAAGCGGTGAAACCGCAGTTCTGGTAAGTCTGGATTTTGGCAGGCCGGATTATGAAGAGAGCCTGGAAGAATTGAAGCAGCTTGCAGAAAGTGCAAATTTCAAAGTGCTTTCCATTGTTGAGGGAAAGCGGGCCCGGCCAGATCCAGCATTGTTTGCTGGTAGTGGTAAGGTAGAAGAAATCGCTGTGGTAGTAAGTCAGTCTGAAGCGCCTCTTGTGATATTTAATCATGAACTCTCCCCAGGCCAGGAACGCAATCTTGAACGTAAACTGAGTTGCCGGGTCATAGATAGAACCAGTTTAATTCTGGATATTTTTGCCCAGCGTGCGCGCAGTCATGAAGGGAAGCTGCAAGTCGAGTTGGCTCAGTTAGAGCATCTTTCTACACGTTTGGTACGGGGTTGGACACATCTGGAGCGGCAAAAGGGTGGTATTGGCTTACGCGGGCCAGGTGAAACACAGTTGGAAACGGACCGTCGTTTACTGGGGAAAAGGGTAAAGGTTCTTAAGGAAAAATTAGGAAAACTCAAGCAACAGCGCGATATTCAGCGTCGGGCAAGAAGTCGGGCCAACGTCATATCAATATCGTTGGTGGGCTATACTAACGCTGGTAAATCAACATTGTTCAATCGGTTGACCCGCGCCAATGCCTATGCGGCAAATCAACTCTTTGCAACATTGGATACAACAACCAGAAAGATATTTATCGAAGGTACAGGGCAAATTGTTTTGTCAGATACCGTCGGTTTTATCAAAAATTTACCGCATACGTTGGTTGATGCGTTTCGTGCAACACTGGAAGAGACTGTTCAGGCTGATTTGCTTTTGCATATCGTTGATTGCAGCAGTCCTAACAAGGACGATCAAATTTACGAAGTGAATAAAGTCTTGCATGAGATCAGTGCAGACTCTATTCCACAGATACTGGTGATGAATAAAATTGACGTAAAGGGTCTTAGTCCCGGTTTGGAACGAGATGAGTATGATAGAATTATCCGAGTCAGATTAAGTGCAATAAATGGAGATGGGGTTGATTATCTCCGGCAGGCGCTCTCTGAATACAGTTCAAGGCTTTATGCTGATAAAGAAAGTTTGGAACAGCATGAGCCTTTGGTTGTTAATAAATGAATCATGAATAATATAATGGAAAAAAATGTCATCGAATGAACCCCAATGGGGTAAAAAAGGTAACGACGGGCCACCCGACCTAGATGAATTGTGGCGTAAATTTAATCAGAAGCTGAATTCGCTTCTTGGTGGAAAAGGTAATGGCAGTGGCGGCGGTGGAACAGGGAAAGGTACGCCTGAATTCAACACCGTTGGTGGTGCTGGGTTTATTATCGTATTGCTGTTGCTCGTTTGGATTGCAAGTGGTTTTTATATTGTTAATGCGGGTGAACGGGGTGTCGTTCTTCGTTTTGGCAAGTTTCTGGAAACTACTCAGTCTGGACCTCGCTGGCATTTACCCTACCCTATTGAGAGCAGAGAAATTGTCAACGTGGAACAGGTGCGTACTGTTGAAGTAGGGTACCGCAGCACTGTGAAAAACAAAGTGCCAAAAGAATCGCTAATGCTGACTGATGATGAAAACATCATTGATATTCAGTTCGCTGTACAGTACATACTTAAAAACCCTGAAGAATACCTGTTTTTTAATCGATCTCCAGATGATGCAGTGTTGCAGGCAGCAGAAACAGCTGTTCGTGAAATCGTCGGTAAGAATAAAATGGATTTCGTACTTTACGAAGGGCGTGCAGAAGTTGCAGCTAAAGCTGCCAAGTTGGTTCAGGATATTCTGGATCGATATAAAACGGGTATCAGCATCAGTAAAGTAACCATGCAGAATGCGCAACCACCCGAGCAGGTTCAGGCGTCATTTGATGATGCGGTTAAAGCGGGCCAGGATCGTGAACGGTTGAAAAGTGAAGGTCAGGCTTATGCGAACGACGTGATACCAAGAGCGCGTGGAGCAGCATCCCGTTTAGCTCAGGAATCAGAAGGCTATAAGCAGCGTGTGATAGCAAACGCGGAAGGTGAGGCAAGTCGTTTTAAACAGGTTCTCTTTGAATATAACAAAGCCCCTGGCGTTACCCGTGATCGTATTTATTTGGATACTGTAGAGCAGATGTTATCAAACACAAGCAAAGTGCTGGTTGATCAGAAGTCAGGTGGATCCAATTTATTGTATTTACCACTGGATAAATTGATTCAATCTACAGGGACTCCTGCTGTACAGGAAAGTGCAGCGGCTAAACCCGCTGTCTCTGAGCCAGCGACAACCCCTGTGAATGACAATACATGGCGTTCTCGAGATGCTTTCCGAAGCCGTGATCGGGAGCAGCGTCCATGATGAAGAACTTAGGCACTATTTTGATCGGGATAATCCTGGTTCTGGTTGTATTGAGCCTGGCAATGTTTACCGTAGATCAACGGCAAAATGCAATCATATTTCAATTGGGTGAAGTGGTTGCTGTCAAGAAGCAGCCTGGCCTGTATTTCAAAATACCGCTTATTCAGAATGTGCGCTATTTTGATACTCGCATTTTAACAATCGACACCGGAGAACCAGAGCGTTTCATTACTTCTGAAAAGAAGAATGTGTTGGTTGATTCGTTCGTCAAGTGGCGTATTGTTGATGTGAAGCAATACTATGTCAGCGTAGGCGGAGATGAGATGCGGGCGCAAACCCGATTGATGCAAACCGTGAATGACGGTCTGCGTGCAGAATTTGGTAAACGTACGGTACACGATGTCGTCTCAGGTGAACGTGACCAGATTATGGAAATATTGCGTACAAAAGCCAATCAGGATGCAAGTAAAATTGGCGTTCAGGTGATTGACGTGCGACTTAAGCGGGTAGATTTGCCTCAGGAAGTCAGTGATTCGGTGTATCGTCGTATGGAAGCTGAGCGTAAGCGAGTAGCCAACGAATTACGTTCCACCGGTGCAGCTGAAGCTGAAAAAATCCGGGCAGATGCAGATAAGCAGCGTGAAGTGATTATTGCTGAAGCTTACCGTGATGCACAGCGCATTAAGGGTGAAGGGGATGCAAAGGCGTCTGGAATTTATGCGGCTGCTTACAGCCAAAGTCCTGAGTTTTATGCATTTTATCGTAGCATGGAAGCCTATCGCCAGAGCTTTAAAAACAAAAGTGACGTGATGATACTGGAGCCAACCTCTGAATTTTTCAAATATTTGAAAAATCCTGGTAAAACGGGTAAGTAATTCGTGTCCTCCAGCGATTTGCTGACAGCATTTGCGCTTTTGCTGGTACTGGAAGGTGTCTTACCTTCACTTGTGCCGGGTTTGTGGCGTGAGAGTTTTCGTAAAATGACTGAAATGTCTGATGGACAGTTACGCTTTTTAGGCTTTGCTTCCATGCTTGCTGGACTTTTAATACTTTTTTTATTTAATAAATAGTGGTGCTGCCAGACGCCAAGTGCGCCAAGTAACAACCTTAGCTCAAGCTCCTAAATATTGGACGAATTGACAGGTAAATCTTGGGTTTCTTGGCGTTCTGTGCGTCTTAGTGGTTGAATTTATATCATGCGTAACTGGTTACTTCCTGAATATATAGAAGATATTCTTCCTGCTGATGCATTGCGTATTGAGCAATTGCGTCGTCGTCTGCTTGACCTTTACCATGTGCATGGGTATCAATTGGTCATGCCACCCATGCTGGAATATATGCAGTCATTGATGACTGGTACCGGTCATGACATGGAGCTGCAAACCTTTCAAGTGGTTGATCAACTATCCGGAAGGCTAATGGGCCTGCGGGCGGATATTACGCCGCAGGTTGCACGTATTGATGCACACTTGCTCAATCGCGAAGGGGTCACCCGCTTATGTTATGCCGGTAGTGTCCTGCACACTGTGCCTTCCAGTTACACTGGTACGCGGGAGCCGTTGCAGATTGGCGCTGAGTTATATGGCCATACTGGGCTGGAAAGCGATATTGAAATTCAGAGATTGATGCTTCAGTCACTCAGTCTGGCTGGTGTGAAAGACATCCATCTTGATTTGGGGCATGTTGCAATTTTCCGTAGTTTGGTAGTTCGCGGTGGTGTTTCCGAGGAATTAGAGTCAGAGTTGTTTAAAGCGCTTCAATCGAAGGATATACCTACCATACGCGAGCTGTCTGCGTCGCTTGAAACAGAAACTCAAAAGGCACTATTACTCTTGCCAGAACTTTATGGCGGACTGGAAGTGCTGGCTAAGGCAAGCAAATGTTTGCCAGCTTATCCTGAGATTACTCAGGCAATAGCAGATTTGAATGCCATTGCTCAGCAATTGCAGGGCGTAGTTGACCCATGCTTTGATCTGGCAGAGTTGCGTGGTTATCATTACCATAGTGGTGTAGTTTTTGCTGCTTACAGTAAGGGTTGGGCAAACGCGATTGCACTGGGTGGCCGGTATGATGAAGTTGGTAAATCATTTGGACGTGCACGTCCTGCAACTGGTTTTAGTATGGACCTGCGTCAAATACTCAGTTTGATGCTGCCACCCCCGGTTCCGGCGGGTATTCTTGCGCCACATTTGCAAGACGATGTATTACAAAGCACGATTGATGCGCTACGCTCGAAAGGAGAAATCGTTGTGGTAGATTTGCCTGGGCATGAGTCAAGTCAATCCGAATTGAATTGTGATCGTGCGTTGAAATGGGTAAATAACGGCTGGGTTGTAGAACAGATTTGATGACTTATTGGGGTTGAAACACATGACAAAAAACGTAGTCGTAATTGGCACGCAGTGGGGAGATGAGGGTAAGGGTAAAATTGTTGACTGGCTGACAGATCACGCCCAAGGCGTGGTGAGATTCCAGGGTGGACATAATGCCGGTCATACGCTCGTTATTGGTGGCAAGAAAACAGTCTTGCATCTCATACCTTCAGGTATTTTGCGTGAAGAAGTTGCCTGTTATATCGGGAATGGTGTGGTTGTTTCACCTAACGCATTGCTGGAAGAAGTTGACATGCTTGAAAAAGCCGGTGTCAACGTCAGTAACCGTTTGATCATCTCAGAAGCTTGTCCCTTGATTCTGCCTCACCATATTGCCATTGATCAGGCACGTGAGATTGCTAAAGGTGCTGGAAAAATCGGTACAACTGGGCGTGGTATAGGCCCTACCTATGAAGATAAGGCAGCCAGGCGTGCTATACGTATGCAGGATTTGTTCCTGCGTGAGCGTTTTGCTGCCAAGTTAGGTGAAGTGCTGGATTACCATAACTTTGTGCTTAAAAATTACTTTAATGCGGCTACTGTTGATTTTCAGAAAACTCTGGATGAAACGCTGGCTTTAGCTGAGCGCATCAAGCCTATGGTGGGTGATGTTCCGCGTTTGCTTTATGAAGCAAACAAGGCTGGAAAGAATTTACTGTTTGAAGGTGCACAAGGCACATTGCTGGACATAGATCATGGCACTTATCCTTTTGTAACTTCTTCCAACTGTACTGCAGGCGGTGCCGCTACAGGTAGTGGTGTAGGTCCGCATACCTTGCATTATGTATTGGGAATTACTAAAGCGTATACGACACGGGTAGGCTCTGGACCATTTCCTACAGAGTTGTTTGATGAAGTGGGTAAATTCCTTGCTGAACGGGGTCACGAGTTTGGTTCAACTACTGGGCGTGCGCGTCGTTGTGGCTGGTTCGATGCGGCAGCCCTTAAGCGCTCAATACAGATCAATGGTGTTTCGGGTTTATGCGTAACTAAACTCGATGTGTTGGATGGTATGGAAACTCTACGTATGTGCGTAGGATATAAAATTGGCAATACGACTAGCGATATTTTACCGGTGGGTGCGGAAACGCTGGCCGAATGTGAGCCAATTTATGAAGACATGCCTGGTTGGAAGGAAAGCACGGTTGGCGTTAAGAGTTTTGACCTGTTACCTAAAGCAGCGCAAAACTATTTGAGAAGAATGGAGGAAATTTGCGAAGTGCCGTTAGACATGATTTCTACCGGGCCTGATCGAGAGGAAACCATTGTATTAAGGCATCCATTCAAATAGTTTAATAGTAATTAAAAGGGGCGGTTATAAAACCGCCCCTTTTTTTATTTTAATTTTGAATAGCAGTAAAACAATTGCACGCTCATCAAATTTATGTTGACAGTAATACGAATCATTCTTATTATCATTGCTGTTTGTTTATTAATTAATGAGGTAATAATGATGAAGAAATTAATGCTTGTTCTGCTGTTAAGTGCTATTGCTCCATCAGTTATGGCTGGTGCAAAATGTGAATCGCACCCCAAAGAAACCTGGATGAAAGAAGCCGATCTTCGCAAGCAACTGGAAGATCAAGGTTACAAGATTAAAAAATTCAAGGTCGATGGTCAGTGTTACGAAATATATGGCCACAATAAAGACGGCAAAAAAGTAGAGATATATTTTGATACGGTTTCAGGTCAGCCAGTTAAAACAGAAATGCATTAAACAGTACATGATTCCAGAAAGCCAAATTGTTGAAAGAATATACGTTTGGGATATTTTTGTGCGACTGTTTCATTGGGGGCTGGTCGGTCTGATAGCCTCCAATCTATTTTTTCTGGAAGAAGGGGATGACTTGCACCGATGGGCAGGCTATGCAGCTGGTTTGGCCATAACTGCGCGTCTGGTTTGGGGGGTAAGTATTAGTGGGTATGCCCGTATAGGCGCATTTTTTCCAACACGGCAACGAATTCGGCGTTATTTGAATTGTTATGCCAAACATGGCAGGTGCGCAACAGTAGGGTTGAATCCATTGGGTGCAATAATGGCGATTGCGATGGTAATGTTAGTGCTGTTTTTGGTGTTGACAGGCTGGTTAATGGGCACAGATGTATATTGGGGTGAAGAGTGGCTGGAATCCCTGCATGGAGTGCTCTCTTATGCGCTCATGGTGTTCATCGCGTTGCACATTTTTATGGTATTCATAATCAGTTATCGTACTAAAATTAATTTGCCTAAAGCAATGGTAACCGGCAGCAAAGAACGTACTGCTAACTCTGCGCCGTTTCAGCGCTAATTCCAGCTTTCAATTCAAACATGATTTCGAAGGGTGGCGGTCTTGTTAATTTTGCTTAGGCAAGCCAGGTAGATTATCGTCCCCACAGTAATTTTCTAAGCACGGAAATTTTTTTTCAGATTATGTATTCTCTTTATTACACGGTTGTTTTTCTTTAACTCAGAGGGCAAGTGCTCAATCGTTATTGCGCCGAACGGGAACAATCGATGAAATGGACATCTTTTATTTGTAACTTGCAGACTTAGTTGAATTAAATAGGGTGCAACGTGGAAATGCACGAGCAGGTCGTCGCTGGGTTGAACACTTACATAACGACTGACTGCAGGATAAATGGAATAATGGGAATATCATCAATGTTTCCCGCTTCAGTTGAAAATAATTAATACTGATTGTTGTTGGATTGTTACGCGTTTTGGAATTGCACCATGCTAAGTTGGTGCGATAGGGTATAATACTTGACATTAATTTTGAGCAAGCACTGCCAATGCTTTTTACGGTAAACTTTGTGGTAACAAAAAACCGCGCTATCCTGAAAACAAGAATAAACGCGGTTTTATGTGTTTGAATCTGGTGCCCAGAAGAGGACTCGAACCTCCACACCTTGCGGCACACGGACCTGAACCGTGCGCGTCTACCAATTCCGCCATCTGGGCAAAAACAAGAGCGCAAATTTAATATGAAACGAGACATTTGTCAATGAAAAAGAAGAAAATTCGTCTGCAGGACCCACACCTCGAGAGAGAACGCGCGCAATATGAGCACCCATTGCCTAGCCGTGAGTTCATTCTGCAAATTCTTTCTGAACAAGGTATGCCTGTTTCATCAGAGAATTTAGCTGAACTGCTTGAAATCGATGATGAAGAAATGGATTTCTTCAGTCGTCGCTTACGCGCTATGGAGCGTGAAGGACAGATCATGCGTAACCGCAAAAATGCGGTGTGTGTGATGGATAAACTGGATTTGATCAAGGGGAAAGTTCAAGGTCATCCGGATGGTTTTGGATTCTTGATTCCTGAAGATGGTAGCCCGGATCTTTTTCTGGGGCCGAAAGAAATGCACAGGGTGTTTCATGGCGACATTGTCATGGCCAGAGAAATCGGACTGGATCGACGTGGTCGCCGTGAAGGTTCAATCGTTGAAGTGCTGCAACATGTCAATAGTCGCTTGGTTGGGCGGTTGGTTGTGGAGCATGGCGTCCAGTTCGTTGTATCGGAAAACCGTCGCATCACCCAGGATATTCTGATTGCGCAAGGGGCAGATTTGGGGGCTGCTGCGGGGCAAGTTGTCATGGTTGAGATCATTGAACAGCCCAGTAAACATGCTAAACCCGTTGCGCGAGTGGTTGAGATTCTGGGGAATTACGCTGATCCCGGTATGGAAATTGAAATTGCCTTACGCAAGCATGAATTGCCCCATATTTTTTCCGCAGCCGTTGAAGCTCAGGCCAAAAAATTACCTAAAAAGGTATTGAAGAAGGATATGGTAGGTCGCGAAGATATCCGCCATTTGCCACTGGTTACTATTGATGGCGAAACAGCCAGGGATTTCGATGATGCAGTATATTGTGAGCCGGTTGGAAAAGGTTACAAGCTGTATGTTGCCATTGCCGATGTGAGCCATTATGTCAAGCCAGGCGAGCCTTTGGATGTGGAGGGTTTGGAGCGAGGCAATTCCGTATATTTTCCCCGGCGTGTTATCCCCATGTTGCCCGAAGAATTGTCCAATGGGCTGTGCTCACTGAATCCTGAAGTTGAACGGTTATGCATGGTTTGCGAAATGGATACCAACAACAAGGGTGATATAAAAAGTTACCGTTTTTATCCAGCAGTGATGTTTTCTCATGCTCGCCTCACTTACAATAAAGTGTGGGCTATGCTGGAAAATCCGAAGGGCGAAGAAGCAACTGAATACAAGTCAGTGTTGCCCCATGTAAAAAACTTGTATGCATTGTTCAAGACTTTGTTGAAGGCACGTTGGGCACGCGGTGCGATTGATTTTGAAACCACTGAAACACAAATGATTTTTAACGATCAAGGTAAAATTGATCGCATTGTTCCGGTTAAACGTAACGATGCGCATCGTTTGATCGAAGAATGTATGCTGGCTGCGAATGTCTGTGCTTCCGATTTCTTGCAAGGATACGAGCACCCCACTTTGTATCGCGTCCATCAAGGGCCTACTCCTGAAAAACTTCAGGCATTGCATGAATTTTTGCGTGAATTTGGTCTGAGTCTGGGTGGAGGAGAAGAGCCTCATGCTATGGATTACGCCAATTTGCTGGATAAAATCAAGGATCGTCCTGATGCGCAGTTATTGCAGACCGTGATGCTGCGTTCCTTGCAACAGGCAGTGTATAGTCCTGATAATGTCGGGCATTTTGGTCTGGCCTATGAGTCCTACACACATTTTACATCCCCGATTCGCCGCTATCCCGATTTGTTAGTGCATCGTTCAATTAAAGCCGTGTTGAACAGTGAAAAATACAACCCGGGTAGCTGGGTGAAACTGGGTGAGCATTGCTCGACGACTGAGCGTCGCGCAGACGAAGCTACCCGTGATGTAGAGTCCTGGCTGAAGTGTTTTTATATGCAGGACAAGATTAATGAAACCTTCGATGGCACAATTAGTGGCGTAACTGGGTTTGGTATTTTTGTCGCGCTGGATGGTATCTATGTGGAAGGCATGGTGCACGTATCCGAACTGGGTAGTGACTACTTTCACTTTGATAAGGCCAAGCACCAGATGCTGGGTGAGCGAACCGGAAAGCGTTATCGATTAGGTGATCGCGTTCGTGCCAAAGTAGTGCGCGTGGATCTGGAAACCAGCAAAATGGATTTTGTACTGGAATGGGATGGTGATGAAACTTTAGTGAGTGAAGAGCCTCTGAGTAAATCTAAGCGATCCAAAGGGGCTTCGCAAGATGAAAAAGTTGTGAAAGAAAAATCTAGCGTTTCTTCCAAGAAATCGAAGTCTGAAAAAGAAGCGAAGTCCCCCCGAAAGCCCCGCACAAGAACCAAGAAATAACAATCGTAATGGGTGTGCTTAATGCGCACCCAGCGCTTTTTTAGAAAGAAATCTATTCATGTCACGTTTGATTATTAGCGGTTTTCACGCCGTTTCCAGCCGTATTAGGCAGAACCCTAAAAGTATTGTGGATCTGTATTTGGATAGTGGGCGTCATGATGCGCGCGCGCGAGATCTTGTACAGTTGGCAGAAACAAATGCTATTCGTATCGTTATCACGCCCAATGATCGTTTAAATAGCATGGCTGGTCATGACAAACATCAGGGTGTGCTGGCAAAGGTGTTGCCTGTCAAGCAGCATCATGATCTGGGGGAATTGCTGGAAGACCTGAATGAACCGCCACTGCTGTTGATTCTGGATGGGATTCAGGATCCTCACAATCTCGGGGCCTGTTTAAGGACCGCAGATGCTTTTGGCGTGCATGCGGTGGTCGCGCCAAAAGATCGTGCAGTCGGTTTGAACCAGACAGTTAGCAAAGTAGCCTGCGGTGCAGCTGAAACGGTGCCGTATATAGCGGTGACTAATCTGGCGAGAACGATGCGTGATCTGAAGGATATGGGTGTATGGATAGCAGGTACAGCGGCGGATGCAGACCAGGATTTATTTACGGCCAAGCTGGATGGTCCGTTAGCCTGGGTATTGGGAACTGAAGGGACCGGCATGCGACGATTAACGCGAGAACTGTGTGACTTTACCGTGAGTATTCCCATGTTTGGTACAGTAGAAAGTTTAAACGTTTCTGTGTCGACAGGGGTTTGCTTATATGAAACACAGCGGCAAAGAGCCTTGAAAGGGTAGGCCTTTTAATAAAGTAGCCCGCACTTCAGGGGAGGGCAGGGATTCACTCTGCGCCCCAAAATGTTCTGTTAATCTTGATTAATCCATTGAACTGCCTGTATAATTCCGCTTCTTTGGTTTTTGTTGGTCAATTGCTTGGCCGGGATCAAAGATAAGCCGTTTATAACCTTGCCTTACCGACGCGCATAACGGAAGGCTATTTCCAAAAGGAGCATACATGCGACATTACGAGATTGTATTTATCGTTCATCCTGATCAAAGTGAACAGGTGGGCGCAATGATCGAGCGTTATCGCGCTACGATCACTGCAAAAGAAGGCAAAATTCATCGCCTGGAAGATTGGGGTCGTCGTCAGATGGCTTACCCAATTCAGAAAGTTCATAAAGCACACTATGTGATGATGAACATTGAGTGTGACCAGGAAACTCTGGATGAACTCGAACATGCGTTCAAATTCAATGATGCCGTACTACGTCATCTGACCGCGAAGATGAAAGAAGCTGTGACTGAGCCTTCAGCAATGATGAAGGAAGAAAGAGCCAGACCTTCCAGAGGTGGTGATGAAGGCGGTAGAGATTCATCCGATGCAGATGCAGCGCAGGAATCAGTAGCTTAAGTGAATTGTAACCGCGTTGTACTGTGCGGACTGATTGTTGAGAAGGAAGAAATACGTTATACGCCTGCTGGCATCCCGATCGTGAATTTTAAAATTGGGCATGAGTCAGAACAAATAGAAGCAGGTGGAAAACGGCTGGTGCAATGCGAGATAAGTTCGGTTGCACTGGATAAAGTGGCGCAGGATGTTAACCGATTAAAAATTGGTGACTATGTGAAACTGGATGGTTTCCTCTCCCGCAAAAGCCGTATGAGTACACACTTGGTGTTACACGTTAATAAATTCGAATTGAAGAGGTGAGTCATGTCCCGTCAAATGTTCAGACGTAGAAAATACTGCCGGTTTACCGCCGAAGGTATCAAAGAAGTTGATTATAAAGATGTTGAGTTGTTGAAAGATTTCATCAACGAAAACGGTAAGATTATTCCAGCGCGTATTACAGGCACCAAAGCCCGTTTTCAGCGCCAGTTAGGTACTGCTATCAAGCGCGCTCGCTTCTTGGCATTGCTCCACTATACCGATCTGCATTAAGGAGTCAGCTATGCAAATTATTATGATGGAAAAAGTGGTAAACCTGGGTCAGTTGGGTGATGTCGTTAAGGTGAAAGACGGCTATGCGCGTAACTATTTGATTCCTCAGGGTAAGGCTAAGCGTGCTACGGCAGCGAATCTGGCTGAGTTTGAAGCGAAGCGTGCTGAACTTGAAAAAGCGCAAGCTGCAGTTTTGGCTGATTCTCAGGCACGTGCCGCCAAGATGGAAGGCTTTGCCATACAAATCAGTCAAAAAGCGGGTGTGGATGGCAGATTGTTTGGCTCAGTGACCAATGCAGATATCGCTGAAGCGTTGAAAGCAAAAGGTTTTGATGTGCCAAAGTCTGAAATCAGACTGCCTGAAGGCCCGTTGAAACTGATTGGTGAATATGCAATTACTGTTGCATTGCATACTGACGTAGTTGCAAATATCACGGTAACTGTAATCGGCGAAAACTAATTAATCACTGGTTTTACCTGATTTAAAAAAGGGCTGGTAGTTACAGCCCTTTTTTTATTTCTGTAAGTTAGCTTGTGCTACCTTCAAAAATGATAATATTAACGCTTCATGCATAGCTTATTTTATTTCTCCTCGAAGAGTTCAGATGGTTCAAAATGTGTCGTCAATGATGCTTGACCAGCAGGTTGAGTCCCTTAAGCTTCCTCCCCATTCTGTAGAGGCTGAGCAATCCGTCCTCGGTGGATTGTTATTGGAAAATAGTGCCTGGGAAAAAATTGCAGATCTGGTGACGGAATCCGATTTTTATCGGCATGATCATAAACTGATTTATCGGCATATTTCCAAGCTGATTGAACAGAATAGACCCGCTGACGTTATTACAGTGTCAGAATCTCTAGAAAGTAGTGCTGAATTGCAAAACATAGGCGGTTTGGCATATCTGGGAGGGTTGGCCCAAAATACGCCTTCTGCGGCAAATATTCGACGCTACGCAGAGATTGTTCGTGAGCGTTCAGTAATGCGGAAACTGGTGCAGGTCGGTACTGATATTGCTGAAAGTGCATTTAACCCTATGGGGCGCAATGCTTCTGAATTATTGGACAAAGCGGAGGCAAAAGTATTTGAAATTGCTGAAGAAGGTTCAAGGGGAAAGCAAGGGTTTTTGGATATTCAACCGCTGCTGACACAGGTTGTAGAGCGGATAGATGAGTTATTTCGCAGCGATAATAATAGTGATGTAACCGGAATACCCACTGGTTTTACTGATCTGGATAAGATGACTTCTGGCTTGCAGCCTGGAGATTTGGTGATTGTTGCTGGCCGGCCATCTATGGGTAAAACGGCATTTTCCATCAATATTGCGGAAACGGTTGCACTTGAATCAGGTTTGCCCGTCGCCATTTTCAGTATGGAAATGGGTGGGTCGCAGTTAGTCATGCGGATGATTGGTTCTGTTGGGCGTTTGGACCAGCATAAAGTGCGTACGGGCAAGCTGCAGGATGATGATTGGCATAATCTCACTTACGCCGTAGGAAAATTAAATGATGCCCCGATCCATATTGATGAGTCACCTGCATTGACATCGATGGAAGTGCGTGCCAGGTCACGCCGCCTTCACCGGCAATATGGGAAGCTTGGCCTGATCGTGATCGATTACCTGCAACTGATGAGCGGGAGTGGGAATGGCGAAAACAGGGCGACTGAGATTTCTGAAATATCAAGGTCATTGAAAGGGTTGGCTAAAGAGTTGAATGTACCAGTTATAGCGCTTTCTCAGCTTAATCGAAGTCTGGAGCAACGCCCTAACAAGCGACCTGTTATGTCGGATTTGCGTGAGTCAGGTGCTATTGAGCAGGATGCTGACGTTATTCTGTTTATTTATCGGGATGAGGTCTATAACCCTGACACGCAGGAAAAAGGTACCGCTGAAATTATTATCGGTAAGCAGCGTAATGGACCTATTGGCACAGTGCGTCTGACCTTCCTAGGGGAATATACCAAGTTTGAAAACTTTGCTCATGCAGGTCAATATTGATTTGGGTCCATTGTTTTTCATTGCAAGATAAACGCAGAATCTGAAAAGCTACAATTAATTAGATTAAGGCGTTTTTCTTCATTATGATTGGTTATATTCAGGTTTTAGTAATTTGCTTTAGTATCTCCTAACTTTACAATTCAATCCATGTCTCGCCCTCTTCAAGCCCGTATAAATCTTTCTGCATTTGACCGTAATCTTCATGTTGTACGAAGGTGCGCACCTGAATCCAAAATTATGGCGGTGATTAAGGCAAACGGTTATGGCCATGGTCTGAAGCGGGTGGCGCAGGTATTAATTGGCAACGTGGATGGTATTGCTGTGCTAGCGCTTGAAGATGCCATTTGCCTGCGTGAAATGGGTTTCAGGAAATCTATCCTGTTGCTTGAAGGTTTTTTTTCTGCGGATGAGCTGCCGATTATTGCGGATCATCATTTGTCGATTGTGGTTCATAACCAAATTCAATTGGAAATCCTGTCGCAGGCATGGTTGCCAAAAAAGATTGACGTTTTTCTGAAAATGAACTCAGGAATGAATCGGCTGGGATTTAAGGCTGACGCGTTTCATGAGGCTTTGTCTATACTTAAAAGTTGTGCAGTGATTCACAATATCACCTTGATGACGCATTTCGCTACAGCTGATGATGAAAAAGGGATTTCAGTACAGTTTTTGTCATTTAACAGCGTTGTCCAAGGCTTGCATCACATGCGCTGTCTTGCAAATTCGGCTGCGATTTTGCGATATCCCGATTCGCATGGTGATTGGGTGCGGCCTGGCATTATGCTTTATGGTTCTTCCCCTTTTATTGATAAAAGTGCTGAGGAATTAGGGTTGCAGCCAGTAATGACCCTTATAAGTCAGATCATTGCAGTGCAATCAATCCAAAAAGGTGAGAGTGTCGGGTATGGAGCAACTTTTGTGGCCGATCGTGATATGCGTGTAGGTATTGTTGCCTGTGGTTATGCCGATGGCTATCCGCGCCATGCGCCTACCGGTACACCTGTACTTGTTCTGGGTAAGCGGACAAGAACGTTAGGCCGCGTATCGATGGATATGCTACACGTAGATTTGACAGATATTGCTCAGGCGCAGGTTGGAAGTGAAGTGACGCTCTGGGGTGATGGCATGTCAATTGATGAAGTGGCACGAGCTGCCGGAACAATCAGTTATGAATTGCTTTGTGCACTTGCTCCGAGGGTGCCGGTAGTAGAGATTTGAGCTCCGGTTTGACTTCAAATGTGGTAAGAAAAAATTGGGTGCTCGCGGAAAGCATTGAACACAATAAAACTAAATGTCATAATCAATTTCTATAGTTCAATTGTAGTTAATCGCCAATTCAGGTAAAAACAATAGAATGGCTAAACAAAAAAATATCTATACCTGTACAGAATGCGGCGGGCAATCCACAAAATGGCAAGGACAGTGTCCCCATTGCTTCGCTTGGAATACATTGGTTGAAACCATAGCTGAGACAAGTAAGGCGCGATATAACGCACTTTCAGTGACCAGTGAAGTGCAAAGCCTGAGTGATGTAGAAGCTAAGGAAGAACCTCGCTATACGAGCGGTGTGTCCGAGTTTGATCGCGTGTTGGGTGGCGGATTGGTGAATGGCACAGTTATCCTGATCGGAGGTGATCCGGGTATTGGTAAATCAACGCTCCTGCTTCAGTCTCTGTGCCATATGAGCACTGAACGCAAAGTGCTGTATGTGAGTGGTGAAGAATCCGCTCAGCAGATTGCACTGCGCGCGAGGCGTTTGTCTCTTGATGCAAAAGGGGTGCAGTTATTAGCAGAAATTCAACTGGAAAAAATTCAGGCGACACTACAAGCTCATAAGCCTGATGTGGCAGTGATTGATTCTATACAAACAACTTACTCCGAAGCCCTGCAATCAGCACCAGGCAGCGTTGCGCAGGTGCGAGAGTGTGCCGCGCAGCTAACCCGGTTTGCCAAACAAAGCGGAACAACCATTATATTTGTAGGGCATGTCACCAAAGAAGGTTCCCTCGCAGGCCCGCGTGTATTGGAACATATTGTTGATACTGTGCTTTATTTTGAAGGCGACCCCAGTTCCAGTTTTCGGTTGATCCGGGCATTTAAAAATCGTTTTGGTCCCGCTAATGAGTTAGGGGTGTTTGCTATGACGGAAAAGGGATTGCGTGGCGTGAGCAATCCATCTGCGCTATTTTTATCGCAACATGAACAGCAAGTTCCCGGTACTTGTGTAATGGTGACACAAGAAGGCACGCGACCACTTCTGGTAGAAGTGCAGGCGTTGGTGGATGAAGCACATTCGCCTAACCCGCGACGACTTTCTGTAGGACTTGAGCAAAACAGGCTGGCGATGCTGCTGGCTGTATTGCACAGGCATGCCGGCATAGCCTGTTTTGATCAGGATGTATTTGTGAATGCAGTAGGTGGGGTAAAAATCAGCGAACCAGCAGCTGATCTGGCAGTGCTTTTGTCCATTGTGTCCTCATTGCGTAATAAACCTTTACCAGAAAAAATGGTGGTGTTCGGGGAGGTGGGATTGGCAGGAGAGATCAGACCCGTCCAAAGGGGACAGGAAAGACTTAAGGAGGCTGTAAAACTGGGTTTTACCTATGCGATTATTCCGAAGGGAAATAAGCCTAAACAATCAATTCCAGGCATTGAAATTGTCAGTGTTGACCGGCTTGACGAAGCAGTTTCAGCTTGTAGAAGATAACTACGCATCAGTTTATTGATATTTTTATACAATAGCGGTTAAGTTTTATTGCTTTACAACTTTACCTTTTATTCATTGTTTTATTGCTGTGATGCAATTTGACGATATAGAGTACGCTAGATGGTCACTGCTTTGGAAATGCCGAAGTTTTACACACAGTCTTATGCTCTTGAGATTTCTTGCGGGAGTGACCAAGGCCGCGTGCGCCTAATTAATGAAGATAATTTTGGCTGTGATGCTGCTGCTAAATTGATGGTGCTTGCAGATGGCATGGGAGGCTGTCAGGCTGGAGAGGTAGCAAGTGCAATCGCTGTGAGCACTGTCATAAGCGAAATTAAAAATATTGAACAACCAGTTTCTGATATTGGTTTATTTTACGGCGATGATTTAACGCCATCAATGGCGCGCGCGTGTAATGCAATTGAAAAATCTAATCTGGCTATTTATGAGGCTGGATTGCATTCGCCTGAATGTGCCGGAATGGGGACAACGATCGTTATGGCGCAGTTTGCTGAGGATATAGTTACGGTAGCCAATGTTGGCGATTCGCGGCTTTATCTTTTGAGAGGTGATGTTTTGCAGCAACTGACAGTAGATCACACCGTACTGCAGGAGCAAATCGAACTAGGCTTTTTTCCTGAAGATGAAAGGCAGCGCGTGGCAGCTCGCAGCATGCTGACAAGAGCATTGGGATCGGAGCCCAGAGTGACGGTGGATGTGTTCGAGCAACAGGTTAACCCGGATGACCTGTTCCTGTTATGTTCAGATGGGTTGTATGATATGTTGGATGATGGAGAAATACATTCCATATTGACCAAAATGGATGGTCGACTTGGATGGGGGGTGGAGGAGTTGTTGCGACGTACACTTGATCAGGGAGGCGTCGATAATGTTACACTGATTTTGGCCAGGGTAATCAGTTCTTGATACCCGCTTAGCTTTTTTACTCATATTCAACGATGTCAAAATTTATTGTATACAATCAGGATGGGCAGATAGAAGGTGAATACGCACTGGACAAAGAGCGAATTACTATCGGTCGCAAACCTTATAATGATATTCAGTTAAAGCATGAAGCCGTTAGCGGCGAACATGCATTAGTTATTACCATTCGGAACGACTCCTTTCTGGAAGATCTTGATAGCACCAACGGTACCCAGGTAAATAATCAGCCAGTGAAGAAATGTGTTCTGCAAGAGAAGGATGAAATCAGAATTGGCGGTTTTTTGTTGAAATATATATACGAGCCAATAGAGAATCCGGTACAGGATGATGATGACCTTGGGTGGTTAATGAATTTTGATGAAACTATCGAAGCTGATACGGCCGAAACAGAGGAAAAAGAGCAAACTGGTTATGTTTTGGGCGATACCCTGAAAAGAGCAGGTCCGTTATCGCGATCCAAAAAAGCCTCGGTGCCGGGAAAGAAAAGTTATATTGAACAGGTAAGCGCTTATTCTGCCGGGTTGCAAATATTAAGCGGCCCAGGTGCCGGACATGAGTTGCAGTTAGAGAAAACGCTTACAACAATTGGCAAGCCAGGTTTACAGATGGCGGTGGTTACTCGCCGTACTGGTGGTTATTTTCTGACTCATATTGAGGGAGGCGAATTCCCTTTATTGAATGGTGTATCCATAGGCCTGCAATCCCGTGCCCTTAAAAATCATGACATTATTGAACTGGCAGGAACGAAAATGGAGTTTTACTTAAAATAAATAGCTTGCCGTTATTTATTTTTTTTGGGTGGTGGCTGCTCTGCTTTCATACCTCTGAAAACGGGGCCCCAGATAGGGTGGCCTGCTTCTGCAGTACTTAATTCAAAACTGGGATCAATATCCAAGGCTTTTTTGAACTCATCGCGGCATTGTTTTTCACGTTCGGATGCACAATAAACAAAAGCCAAATATTTGTGTGCATTTATCTGGTCTTTTTTAAAGGTAAGTCCCAAGTTTAATGCATTCTGCAGGTATTTTGCAGCTGTCTGGTAATTACCATCCTCATAGCTTTTCAGACCAATTGATAGTTCCTGTTCAGCCTTTCTAGGGGAGAGTTTATCTAAACCCAAATCTCTCACCGGGCCTGTTGAACAGGCAGTAGCTGTAAATGCAGCAAGCATAAAAATAAGCAGTGATCGAGTGCGCACAAAAGTCCTTTATTGGAATATGTATTTTATTTTTTTCGTGGATCCGGATTTAATGTCTATTGTTTCCGAATAAGGCGCAAAATTCAAGTTTCTAATCTCGATTCTATGTTTACCCGCTGAAATAGTCAGCTCTTTGAGAGGGGGAGTGACTCCTTCCTTTTTACCATCAATATATATTTCGCCCCAGGGTGTGACCGCAAATGTCAGGAGAGCCGGGTTTTTAATGACCTCAGTTTGTTCTGGAGTCTCCGTTTCAACCGTAGGTTTGACTTTTTCATTGTTTTTGATCGCCTGGGACGGCTCTCTATTTTGCGAAGTTGTTGATGGCAGTTCGCTTTGGAGTGGGCGTGCAGAGGCAATTTCATCGATAGCAAGCTTGCTCTGCCCCTGGTCAATTTGGGGATCGGTACTTTCTTGCATGGGTGTTTTAAGCGTGGATTGCGGAGCCTCAACTAACTGAGGGGGAGCCGGCGTTTCCTCCTGATGAGAAGACCTGCCTATTATCACTGTAACAGCAAAAGCCAGAAGCAATATCAAAATAGCAGAAAGCAGAATTTTGTTACTCTCCCAGAAAGTGGGCTCAACTATGGTTTTTGCTTCTGACGCTCCTGCGCCGGGTGGGCTGTAATTCGTTTTGCTACCAATTAGCCCCCCAGAAATCTGATTGAGAAATATGGTTTCTTCACCCATATCAATTCTGGGTTTAGATCTTCTATCCAGTGTTCTGTGGCGGTTATTTATTTCTTCAGCGGAATCTGGAATTGACAGACGCTGATAATTCATCAGGTCTTCTTCCATTTCTTTGGCTGATTGATAACGATCCGCAGGGTGTTTGGCTAAAGCTTTGTCTACAATATAATTGAATGCTTCTGGCAGCTTTGGATTCAGTGCACCCGGGGTTGGTGGCGTTTCATTCAGGATGCGATACATAATGGTGCTGATATTATCCCCACTAAATGGGGATTCGCCGGTGAGCATTTCATACAATACAACACCCAGCGAAAAAATATCTGAACGTCCATCAACATTCTGACCGATCACTTGCTCTGGTGACATATACTTGGGCGAACCCAACACCGTCCCTGCCAAGGTTCTGGAACCGGTTGGCATCTGTGCTATACCAAAATCAGTAATTTTGGCTACACCGTCCCTGACCAGCATAATATTTGCCGGTTTAATATCACGGTGAACAATACCATTTTCATGAGCATAAGCTAAGCCGTCTGCAACCTGGGCAATCACTTCCGCGATTTTATCGACGGATAGTGCTGAATGGGTATCTAATATGTCTCTTAATACTTGTCCTTCCAGATACTCCATCGCCATATAAGCAACATGGTCTGATTTACCTACATCATAGATGGTGACGATATTTGGGTGATTAAGTCGGCCGGCTGATTTTGCTTCCCGATAGAAACGTTCTTCAAAGTTAGCAAGCTCTTCCTGGGAAAGGTCCAACTTGATAGTTTTAATAGCAACAGTACGCTCAATAAGCGGATCAATAGCTTTGTATACAACTCCCATGGCGCCTTGGCCAAGCTCTGAGAGTATTTCATATCGGCCTAATTTTTCAGTTGCCATTAAACGCTGCGGTTGAGTGTGAATAAACGTAGAGTGGTATCGGTCCTGCAGACAGGCATAACAGTAGTTTTTTCATCGGATAATGTCAATACTGATTCGTACAGGATTTATAATCATTGTGATTTATGAGAATTAATTAATGTTAGTTCAACCAGACTGGTATTGCTTTTTTTCCAAGTCAGGTGAGAGAATGCTTTAGGAAAAATATTGTTTACGCATTTATATTTTACAATACAAAGAATTGCTGTGGTGTTTTTCATAGATATAGAGGATTTAAAGGCATGACAACGAGCAGTCGATTAGAGGTTGCCAGTGCAACGGATCCTGGTGTGGTACGCTCGTTCAACGAAGACAGTATCTCTATAGATAGCGATCTTCAGTTGCTGGTTCTAGCAGATGGTATGGGAGGTTATAAGGCGGGTGATGTGGCGAGTGCCATGGCCACGGGCTTGATTGTGGACGATATCAAGAGAAAGTTAGGTGTTGTCAAAAGCCAAGCTATTCCTAAATCAGAACAATCATCGGTAGAATCAGAGGTAATCAAGGCTGCGATTGAAAAAGCGAATCGGGCTATTTATAAAACGGCTGAGGCAAATAATAAATATCACGGTATGGGGACAACGGTCGTTTTGGCCTTGTTTCATAATAATCGGGTAACAATTGCGCATGCAGGTGATTCTCGATTGTACCGATTACGTCATGGTCGTTTTGATTTGTTGACCCATGATCATTCTTTACTACAAGAACAAGTTGAACTGGGGTTGATTTCCTCAGAAGAAGCAAAGGTTTCCCATAATCGTAATCTGGTAACCCGTGCATTGGGTGTTGAACCGGAAATAAAAGTCGATCTGATTGAAAAAAATGTATTGCCCGGGGATGTATATCTTCTCTGTTCGGATGGCTTGAATGACATGGTCGATGATACGGACATTGAACTTGCTGTAAGTGAGCTTCAGTCAAACCTTGCACTTGCTGCAACCCAATTGATTCAGATGGCAAACGACAATGGCGGGCACGATAATGTTTCTGTGCTGATGGCTAAAGTGGTGAATGATATTGAAGAAGAGCGTAGTTTGTCTGACCGGTTGTTCGGTTGGCTGAAAAAGTTTTAGGGGCAGGAAGCAAAATGGCAAAACTAGTGGTCAGCTGTGAAGGTTTAGTTCAAGGACATTATTTTCTGGATAAGGACCAGTTTGTAATCGGTCGTAAACCAGATAATGATATTTTTCTGGATGATCCCAGTATCAGTAAATCACAAGCTATCATTGTTACAGTTGGAAATGACCATATACTTGAAGATGCGGGTAGTACTAACGGTACGACAGTGAATGGAAAAAAGTTTGTTAAGCATATTCTGCAAAATAATGATGTGATTGGAATCAGTGACTTTCAGTTGAAATATGTCAACCAGCGCGCCTCGTCCGACATGGATTTTGACAAAACGCTCATGATGGCTGCGCCCTGGAAAAAAGACGAACCCCCTGAAGCAATGATGCCAATGCACACGCACTCTCAGTTGGCGACAGCCTTATCAGCTGCTCGTACCAATAAAGCCAACTTTCCGCTGGGAGGTGTCAAAGGTGTAAAAGGGCAACATCTTGGTCAGGAAATTGTTATCAGCCGGCCTTTGCAAACGTTTGGGCAGGCAGGTAACAGGCTTGCAGTTATCACTCGCCGTCCACATGGTTATTATGTTACTCATGTAGAAGGCAAAAAAACGACCAAAGTAAATGGAAAATCCATTGGTACCCAGCCTCATCAACTTCAGGAAAATGATTTGATCGAGGTAGCCGACGAAAAACTGATTTTTTTTCTGAAAGCCTGATTCTTTCAGCAAGCGACGATTTCACCATTGATTTTCTTGCTATCTTTCCCCATCAGATACAAGTAAATCGGCATTAAATCCTCAGGTTTGGGCATAGTGTCCTTAAATTCGCCTGGATGCGTTTTGGCCCGCTGGGTAGATTGGACAGGGCCAGGAATCAAAGCATTTATTCGCAGATTCTGAAACATTTCAAACTCTTGCGCCCAGATTTTAACCATGGTTTCCACGCCGCCTTTAGAGACAGCAAATCCCCCCCAATAGGCAGCAGGTGTGTGACCATGGGTTTCCGAAGTCATGATGATGGAAGCGTCTGGCGATTCTTTCATTATTGGCAGGCATGCGCGTGTCAGAGCAAAAGGCGCTATCAGATTGACGCGAAGCAAACTGTTCCACTGATCAAGCGTCTGTAATTCGATTGGGCATAAGCTGAAAAACCGCACCGCATTATGCAGAATACCGTCCAGTCGGCCTAATTGAAGCTTGATAGCTTGAGCCAGTGCCTCATATTCCGCATCGGTGGCTTTTTCGAGATCAAGTGGAAAAATAGCAGGTTGAGCATAGCCAGCACTTTCAATTTCATCGTAAACCGCTTCCAGATTCTGAACATTCCTTCCAAGCAGAATTACCGTGGCGCCATGTGCCGCATAGGTGATTGCGGCAACGCGGCCAATTCCCTGACCTGCTCCAGTAATGAGAATAACTTTGTCTTTCAGTAATTCTTTTGTGGCTTGATAGTTTTTCATGATATTTCCAAAATTGATTGGGCGCATTTTACCCCACTTTGTGTCGCTGCTTCGAGTGTTGCAGGATAATCGCCGGCAGTATAATCTCCCGCTAGGTAAAATTGCTTAAGTGGTGTGATTTGTTCAGGGCGTTGCAGATTGGCTATGCATGAGAATGTAGCGCGTTTTTCTGCAATGACCTTATACCAAAGTGGCTCCGTTAAATCGGGAATATAGGATTTCAGCTTTTTATGAACTGAATTGGCTAATTCATCATGGCTAAGCAGTTGATGCTTGCCTTCTGCGCTAATCACTACAGCCAAAAGCCCGGGATTGTTGCTTATTTGTCCCCGGTCAAACACCCATTCCGAGAAGCCTGATGCTAAACCTTGCATGGGTTTGGGCATGGCAATTTTATGCGAGTATTGCAGGTAGAGCGTATAAATAGGCTGGTATGTCAGATTGCTTGCCAAGTCAGCTGATGCTGCCAGCTCCGGTATGTTACTTATCAGTTGCTTGATGCGTTGAGGCGGGACTGCACAGATAACGTGACTGAATACTTGGTTGGATTCCTGTGTTAGCACAGCAAACCCTTTAGAGCCAACTTCGATGGAAATAACGCTTGTTGATCGAAAAATGTGACCGCCATGATTCTCAATATATTTTGCCGCATTATCAGGGAACAGATCGCTAAGATCAACACTGGGAATGATAAGATCAGCGTCATTACGGCCACCGTTCAAACTGTCTCTGAGTACGTTCAGAAATACTTGGGCAGAGGCCATTTCAGGAGGCGTATTCAAGGCGGATATGCACAGTGGGGTCCACAAAAGCTTTTCAAGCGAACCTGTCTGATTAAATTGTTGCAATAAGGTAAAAACGCTGATGTCTTGTTTTAGTTTGAATTTTCTGGAGCGCATGCTGAGCATAAAGCGTACCGCACGCAAGCGTTCAGGAAAACTCAGTCCCTGTGCAGTCATAAGCCCAACCGCGAGATGGAACGGTTTTGGCAAAGAGGCCGCCTTAAGGTTGAAGTGCCCAAGAATGGTCAATTCAAGGGGAATACGTAAGAAGGGTTTTATTGTATTTACTGTTGCATGCGGGCTAACTAATTTAATAAGTCGAAGCGTTTCGCGATAGGCCCCAATCAGAATATGCTGGCCATTGTCGAGATTCAGGCCTTTTAGTGACACTCTGCGCGCCCGGCCACCCAGTTCCTTGGCAGATTCAAAAACAGTTACCGGAATATTGCGTTGAGCAAGTTCTACAGCAGCAGCAAGTCCAGCATATCCGGCACCAATTACGGCAACGCTTTTTTTCAATGTTTACCCTTTAACCCAGGTTTTCCAGGCAAGCCAAAGTTTCCGTAGCGGTGTGAGTGCTGTGCGGCTGGATAATACCTTGCAGCCATCGTTCTGTATTTCGTTTAGCAGTGAGCGGTATATGGCCGCCATCATAATACCTGGGAGTTGAGGCTTACGGTCTGATTCTGGCAAGTTTGAAAAAGCAGCATCATAATAACTGTGTGCACGTTCAATTTGAAAGGCCATGAGACGAGAGAAATGCTCATTTTCTTTGAAATTGAAGATGTCTGCTTCAGTAACACCATATTGTGCCATTTCATCCAGAGGTAAATAGATGCGGTTGCGTCGTGCATCTTCACCGACATCACGAATAATATTGGTTAGCTGGAAGGCCATGCCCAAATCATGGGCGTATTTTAACGTTTTGCGATCCTGATAGCCGAAAATTTCAGCTGAAAGTAGGCCTACTACACTGGCGACGCGGTAACAGTAAAGCTGGAGTGTCTTGAAATCAGGATATCGGTTCTGGTTAAGGTCCATTTCCATGCCATCGATGATTTCCTGAAAGTGCTCTTCAGGTAGGTTGAATTGTTGAATGGCTGGGAGAAGGGCCTGAGTGACAGGGTGTTGAGCCAATCCTTTGAAAGTCTGGTTAATTTCGTTGCGCCACCATGCCAGTTTAATTCTCGCAATAGCAGGTTCTTTACAATCATCTACGACATCATCCACTTCGCGACAGAAGGCATAAAGCGCAGTAATGGCTTTGCGTCTTTCAGATGGGAGAAACAAAAAACTGTAGTAAAAGCTGGATCCGCTCTTAGCCGTTTTGTCCTGACAATATTGATCTGGTGTCACGATATATTCCTGTGGTTGTTTCTTATTTTGCCCGAATTGCACGATAACTCATATATAACCAATCAATTGGCTTGAGTACAGGCCTGTTGCGAAATACATCCCCTTTGGATTTGTGTAATTTGCGCAGGATAGTTTCACCACCCATTATAATCATGCGCATTTCAAGTCCTATTCTTCCTCGCAGCACTTTTCCGAGCGGTGCACCCGCCTGGAGTAATTTTCTTGTTCTATCCAGTTGAAATAACATTAATGATCCCCATAATTCATTAGTATTGCCTTGTGCAATCTGATTCTCGCTGATTTGAAATTTGGCCATTTCATCCAGTGGAAGATAAATTCGATCCTTTTTAAAATCTATTGCAATGTCCTGCCAAAAGTTGATGAGTTGAAGGCTGGTGCAGATGGCATCTGAATAGGCCAGATTTTTTGGCGTAGCTTCACCGTATAAATGCAACAAAAGTTGACCGATGGGGTTTGCCGAGCGTCGGCAATATTGGATAAGTTCACCAAAATCAGCGTAACGGGATTTGATGACATCCTGAGAAAAAGCACTGAGTAAATCGTAAAAAGGCTGTAAGGGTAGTTTGAATTTATCAATAATGTCAGCCATATCCAGAAAAAGTTGCGTGCGTGGAGTGGCTTTGGATTTAATCAGATCCAGTTCCTGGCGGAATTCATCCAGCAATAACAGACGTTTTTCATCGCTGATATCCCCTTCATCAGCAAAATCATCGGCCTGACGCGCGAAGGTGTAAATCACGCTGATTGGATGCCGAAGTCGATGTGGCAGCAGTATCGAAGCGACAGGGAAGTTCTCGTAGTGCTCAATTGTATAGGGTTGTGGCATCGGATATGGGAAATTAAGGCTGGTGATGGAATAAATAATCAATTATTATCATAATTGGTGGTGTATTGCCTACTGTCAGTTAGGTAAATATTATATTACACTTACGGGTTTGCGAAAGTGGCGGAATTGGTAGACGCACTGGATTTAGGTTCCAGCGCCGTAAGGTGTGGGGGTTCGAGTCCCCCCTTTCGCACCATATATTTTGTTTTGAGGAATAGCAATGCAGTCAGAAAACCTGAGCCCACTAGAAAAACGTCTTGACGTTACTTTGCCAAATGAGCAGATCACCACAGAAGTTGCAAATCGCCTCAAGCAACTTGCCCGCAATGTAAAAGTACATGGATTCCGCCCCGGCAAAGTGCCAATGAAAATTGTCGAACAACAGCATGGCGGTCAAGTTCGCCAGGAAGTGCTGGGTGAAGCATTGCAAAAGGGCTTTTCGGAAGCCGTGCGCGCCCAACAGTTCAGAGTTGCAGGCTACCCGCGGTTTGAAGCCAAGCCAACGCCTGAAGGCGAAAACAACTGGGAGTTTACTGCGACATTTGAAGTTTACCCAGAAGTGGTACTGGGTGACATCAGCGGCAAAACTATTGAACGGCCAACTGTTCAGGTAGGCGAAGCAGATATCGATAAGACGATTGAAATACTTCGCAAGCAACGCGTTCAATATGAAAATGTAGACCGCGCTGTGGTGACAGGTGATCAGGTGAATATCGATTACCAGGGAAAAATGGATGGAACGGTGTTTCCTGGCGGTCAAGCGCATGGACAGGTCATTGTATTAGGTGAAAGTCGTCTGCTCAAAGATTTCGAAAACCAGCTTATTGGCATGGTTAAAGGACAAGAGAAGGTATTTGAATTAACTTTCCCAGAAGATTATCATGGGAAAGATGTGGCTGGAAAAACTGTGACTTTTGAGGTGAAGCTGAATGCAGTAGCTGAGCCAACGATGCCGGCAGTTGATGCCGAATTCGCAAAGACACTGGGTGTTGAAGATGGTGACCTTGAAAAAATGCGCGGTGAGATTAAGGCCAATCTCGAACGCGAAGTAAAAAGTCGCGTAAAAAACCTGGCTAAAGAAAAGGTTATGGAAGCGTTGCTGGATACCAGCAAGCTGGATTTGCCAAAAGCATTGGTTGGGATGGAAGTTGAGCGTCTCATGCAACAGGCACAGAACGACATGGTTGCACGTGGTATGAAAGTATCAGATATTCCATTACCACCGGAAATTTTTGAAGAACAAGCGAAAAGACGTGTAGGATTAGGTTTGATTCTTGCCGAACTGGTAAAAGCCAATAGTCTTCAAGCTAAACCAGATCAGGTTCGCGCTATACTGACAGATTATGCGCAAAGCTATGAACAGCCAGAAGAAATGGTCAAGTGGTACTACCAAAATCCTGAGCGTTTGGCTGAAGTTGAATCATTGGCATTAGAAGATAACGTAGTTGCATGGGTGCTTGAGCGTGCTAAAGTAGAAGATAAGTCACTCACTTTTGATGAATTGATGGGAAATGCTAAATGATTGAAAATCGTAACTGGGAACCACAAGGCTTGGGTCTGGTACCCATGGTCGTTGAACAAACTGGACGTGGTGAAAGAGCCTACGATATTTACTCGCGTTTATTGAAAGAGCGAGTAGTCTTTTTAGTTGGACCTGTGAATGAAGTTTCAGCTAATCTGATTGTGGCGCAATTACTGTTTCTGGAATCAGAAAACCCGGATAAAGATATACATTTGTATATCAACTCACCAGGTGGTTCAGTTTCTGCTGGTTTGGCAATTTATGACACCATGCAGTTCATTAAACCAGACGTAAGTACTTTGTGTATTGGTCAGGCTGCCAGTATGGGGGCTTTCCTGTTAACAGCAGGAGCTAAAGGCAAGCGTTTTTGCCTGCCTAATTCACGCGTCATGATTCATCAACCTAGTGGTGGTTTTCAGGGGCAAGCGTCAGATATTGAGATTCACGCTAAAGAAATTCTCTACCTGCGTGGACGTTTGAACGAAATGTTATCTCAACATTCTGGTCAAACAGTCAAAACTATTGAGAGAGACAGTGACCGCGATTATTTCATGAGTGGTGCGGAATCTGTAAAGTATGGATTAATTGACAAAGTGCTAGAAACCAGAGCTGAAACTGCTTAGTAACGCTTTGAAAATACATTGTAAATTTAGGGAAACGGGTTATGTCTGACAAAATTGGCGGCGAAAAACTACTTTATTGCTCTTTCTGTGGCAAAAGCCAGCACGAAGTGAGAAAGCTGATCGCCGGCCCTTCAGTGTTCATTTGTGATGAATGCGTGGAGCTATGCAATGACATCATTCGTGAAGAAATTCAGGGTGACAAGTCAGAAAAAACTGGGAAACTGGAACTCCCGGTTCCTCATGAAATCCGTGCAATACTGGATGAATATGTGATTGGCCAGAATCAGGCTAAGAAAATTCTGTCTGTAGCGGTTTATAACCATTACAAACGCTTGAGAAACTCAAGTAAAACAGACGAAGTTGAATTAGCCAAGAGTAATATTTTACTGGTAGGGCCTACTGGTTCTGGTAAAACATTGTTGGCCCAAACTTTGGCGCGTTTGCTTAATGTACCCTTTGTGATGGCTGATGCAACTACCCTTACTGAAGCGGGATATGTAGGTGAAGACGTAGAAAACATCATTCAAAAGCTATTGCAAAAATGCGATTACGATGTTGAGAAAGCGCAGCAGGGGATTGTGTATATCGATGAGATTGACAAAATTTCTCGCAAATCCGATAACCCTTCGATTACGCGTGATGTTTCCGGTGAAGGTGTACAGCAAGCCTTGCTGAAACTAATTGAAGGTACAGTAGCTTCCGTTCCTCCACAAGGTGGTCGTAAACACCCCAATCAGGAATTTGTTCAGGTTGATACCACAAACATCCTTTTCATATGTGGTGGTGCGTTTAGCGGGTTGGATAAAGTCATTCGTAATCGTGCTGAGAAGGGCGGTATTGGATTCGGCGCAGAAGTTAAGAGCAAAGATAACCGGAAGGATATCGGTGAGATTTTGCGTGACGTAGAACCGGAAGATCTTATTAAATTTGGATTGATTCCTGAATTTGTGGGGCGTTTGCCAGTAGTTGCGACGCTTGAAGAGCTGGATGAAGCGGCTTTGATGCAGATTCTGACTGAACCAAAAAATGCGTTGACCAAGCAATTTCAGAAATTATTCCAGATGGAAGGTGTAGAGCTGGAATTCCGTACGGAAGCCCTAGATGCGATCTCTCGCAAAGCTTTGGCACGCAAAACGGGTGCACGTGGTTTACGTTCAATTATTGAGCATGCTTTATTGGATACGATGTTTGATTTGCCATCCTTGTCTAATGTGAGCAAAGTGGTGCTGGATGATAGCGTGATAGATGCGGAAGGCAAACCGCTGCTTATTTATGCAGACAAGCCGAAGGCTGCTGAATCTGCTTGATTATATTGAGGAGTATAGGGTTTATGCCCTGTATTCCTTGAAGTTGTAGTACTTGATTGATTGTTTTTTTCATCACATTGTGCAAATTTATTGCCAACTGCTCCTTGAATGACTTGAAATTCACGAAGTCGGCCCTCAACTAGAGTTTCTATCCGTAATTTTTTAGGTGGGATGACATGGCAAATATTGAAAATCCGATCACTGATGAAGTGACTTTACCGTTACTGCCATTGCGAGATGTAGTAGTGTTTCCGCATATGGTCATTCCCTTGTTCGTGGGGCGTCCAAAATCAATAAAGGCGCTTGAAACTGCAATGGAATCCGGCAAGAACATTTTGCTGGTGGCGCAGAAATCCGCAGCAAAAGATGAGCCAACTCCAGAAGACCTGTATGAGATTGGTAGCGTTGCAAGTATTTTGCAAATGCTGAAATTGCCTGATGGAACAGTGAAAGTGCTGGTGGAAGGCGAAAAACGCTCAAATATCCTAGAATTCATTGATGATAAAACGCATTATTCTGCGCGTGCAAAACCTATTGCGACAGATGAAATGGAAGATCATGAAGTTGAAGCGATGAAGCGTGCTTTGGTCGCTCAGTTTGATCAGTATGTGAAACTGAATAAAAAAATTCCACCTGAAATATTGACCTCATTGGCAGGAATTGATGAAGCCGGTCGCCTTGCTGATACAATTGCAGCACATTTGCCGCTTAAATTGGAGCAAAAACAGGAAGTGCTGGAAATGCTGGATGTTGGCAAACGTCTTGAGCATCTTATGAGCTTGATGGAAACAGAAATTGACATACTTCAAGTTGAAAAACGTATCCGTGGTCGTGTTAAGCGCCAGATGGAAAAAAGTCAGCGTGAATACTATTTGAATGAGCAGGTTAAGGCCATTCAAAAAGAACTCGGCGAAATTGAAGAAGGTGCAGATCTTGATGAACTTGATAAGAAAATCAAGGGTGCTCAGATGCCTAAAGAAGCTAAAATAAAGGCTGAGGCAGAACTGAAAAAGCTTCGTCTAATGTCACCTATGTCTGCAGAAGCTACCGTCGTGCGTACTTATATTGATACGCTGGTAGGGCTGCCCTGGAAAAAGAAAACCAAAATCAGTAAAGATCTGCGTGTTGCAGAAGAAGTGCTGGATAAAGATCATTACGGTTTGGAAAAGGTTAAAGAGCGGATTATCGAATATCTTGCAGTGCAACAGCGTGTTGATAAATTAAAAGCTCCCATTCTTTGTCTGGTTGGGCCGCCCGGAGTTGGTAAGACATCGCTGGGGCAGTCCATTGCTAAAGCCACAAACCGTAAGTTTATCCGTATGGCGCTTGGCGGCGTGAGAGACGAAGCTGAAATTCGCGGCCATCGTCGTACTTATATTGGTTCTATGCCGGGCAAGATTTTGCAAAGCATGACAAAGTCGGGAGTGCGCAATCCATTATTCCTGCTGGATGAAGTGGATAAAATGGGGCAGGATTTCCGTGGCGACCCATCCTCTGCATTACTAGAGGTGCTGGATCCTGAACAAAATCATACGTTTGTCGACCATTATGTCGAAGTAGAATACGATTTGTCTGACGTGATGTTTGTAGCTACTGCGAATACCATGAATATTCCAGGTCCATTACTGGATCGTATGGAAATTATTCGTCTTTCAGGGTATACGGAAGATGAAAAAGTGAATATCGCTATGCGCTACTTGCTTGATAAGCAGATGCAGAATCATGGCCTGAAACCTACAGAACTCATTGTTTCTGAAAGTGCCATACGCGATATTGTGCGTTATTACACACGCGAAGCTGGTGTGCGTTCGCTGGATCGTGAAGTTGCCAAAATTTGCCGCAAGGTGGTAAAAACCCTGCTGTTAAAACAGGCGCGTGGCAACAAGGTCACAGTTAACGCGCGTAATCTGGATAAATTTTTAGGCGTTCGTCGTTTTAGTTATGGTATAGCCGAGAAAAATAATCAAATTGGTCAGGTTACCGGGCTTGCTTGGACTGAAGTAGGTGGTGAGTTGTTGACCATTGAAAGTGCACTGCTTCCTGGTCGGGGCAAGATGATTACAACAGGTAAGCTGGGTGAAGTAATGCAAGAATCAATTCAGGCTGCCTTGAGTGTGGTAAGAAGTCGTTCACGTATACTGGGTATACCTGAAGACTTCTATCAGAAGAATGATATCCACATTCACCTGCCTGAAGGTGCAACACCGAAAGATGGCCCGAGTGCAGGTGGAGCAATCACTACAGCGATGGTATCCGTACTGACAGGCATTCCTGTGCGTGCCGATGTTGCCATGACAGGCGAGATTACCTTGCGTGGTGAGATTCTGCCTATTGGTGGACTGAAGGAAAAGCTACTCGCAGCACATCGCGGTGGAATTAAGACGGTGTTGATTCCAGAAGAAAACGTGAAGGATCTGGTGGATATTCCAGATAACATCAAGAATAAACTTGATATTCATCCGGTAAAATGGATAGATCAGGTGCTTGATCTGGCACTGGAGCGTAAGCCAAAACCGCTCGAAGAGGCACCTCCGGTTGATGCCGCAACTGCGGTACCACCAGTTGCGGAAGAAAAGAAACCAGCGGTGATTAAACACTAGGTTGGTTTAAAACTGGCAATATAATAAGGGTGAATGTGAAAGCATTCACCCTTATTAGTTTCAGTAATGTAAATATCAATAGCAATTGAAAATTGCACTATAGCATTGAGATTTCGCTGATATGTGAGTCAGAAATTTAGTTTTGGAAACTGTTCGATATCATTGTGATAGATGCTATGTATCTAATTGTGTTTAAACGCTTAATCTATTTTGTAAGTTTTATTTAAGTATATATTTTCCGTAAATCACTTGACACAGTGTTTTGTGGCTTGATATAAAGCGGGTTGCAGGCATTTCCTGTATTTACAATTTTTGTAGAAAGGGGACTCAACGTGAACAAATCTGAATTAATCGATCAAATTGCAAAACAAGCTGATGTTTCTAAAGCTGCTGCAGGCCGTGCTCTTGACGCTACTATTACAGCCGTTAAAGGTGCGATGAAAAAAGGTGAGATGGTTACACTGGTTGGTTTTGGTACGTTTTACGTTGGGAAGCGGGCTGCCCGTAATGGTCGCAATCCGCGTACCGGAGCAACCATTAAAATCAAGGCAGCAAAAATACCTAAATTTCGCGCTGGTAAAGCGCTAAAAGATAGTGTAAACTAGCGCCTCTTTGGTTGAAGATGAATTGTAAATAGCAAGACATCTTAACAAGACGGGTGCTTAGCTCAGCTGGTAGAGCGTCGCCCTTACAAGGCGAATGTCGGGGGTTCGAGCCCCTCAGCACCCACCATAAGATTTTAGTTTTTGGAGTGGTAGTTCAGTTGGTTAGAATGCAGCCCTGTCACGGCTGAGGTCGCGGGTTCGAGTCCCGTCCACTCCGCCAATTTAAAAGGATGAACTCAGGTTCATCCTTTTTTCATTTCAGCTTCGTTATTGGCGTTGGATATCCTCTTTGAGTGGGTTTTTGAGTACTGTCCTCTTTACTCATCGTGAATAACCCTTTAATCTTCGTTATTTGATCTAATTCAGGTAAATAAATATGCTGGAAGCTATACGTGACCGTGCTCAGGGAATTTTCGCTAAAATCATTCTTGCACTGATCATTGTGCCTTTTGCGTTGTGGGGTGTAGATTCCTATATTCATAATAAGGGCGAAGCGGATGTCATTGCTTCTGTAAATGGTCAGAAAATATTATCCCAGGAGTTTTCCCAGGCATTGAAAGACCAGCAGGAACGGTTACGTACCAAGTTGGGTGGGAGTTTTGATCCTGCGCTGCTAGATAGCCCTGAGGTGAGACAATCTGTCCTTGATAATCTCATAAATCAACATTTGCTCGTTCAAGAGGCTAGCAAGATAGGCGTGGCAATCACTGATGCTCAGCTCGCCAGTGTGATTGCGCAAATTCCTGCTTTTCAGCAAGATGGCCAGTTCCAAAAAGAACGCTATGATGCGTTGCTGCGAAATCAGAATATGACTCCTTCCATGTTCGAATCACGTGTCAGGCAGGAGCTGATGAGTCAGCAACTTATAGGTGGATTGACCGCAAGTCAGTTTATGTCGCATACAGTGGTGGAAGCTGTGATGAAGGCCAGTGAGCAACAGCGAGAAGCCAGCGTACATGTAGTGAAGCCTGAACAATTTTTATCCAAAATAAAGATTGAACCTGCTGCTGTTAAATCTTATTACGATAGCCACCTTGCAGATTTTAAAGTGCCTGAACAGGTGAGGGCTGAATATGTTGTGCTTTCAGCTGACGCGTTGCTTTCTCAAGTGCAAGTGAGCGATGAGGAAGTGAAGAATTATTTTTTATCGCATTCAAAGCAGTATCAGACGGTTGAAGAGCGCCAGGCTGCACATATTTTGATTAGTGTTGCTCCCGATGCCACTGCGGCTGAAAAAACTGCTGCGAATAAGAAAGCAAATCAGGTGTTGAAAGAAGTTAATAGTCACCCTGCTGATTTTGCAGAGTTAGCTAAAAAGTATTCTCAAGATTCGGGCTCTGCTGCACAGGGTGGGGATCTGGGTATGTTTGGTCGAGGCGCAATGGTTAAACCATTTGAAGAAGCTGCGTTCAAGATGACTGTTGGCGAGATCACAGGCCCAGTAAAATCTGACTTCGGATTGCATATCATTAAGCTCACAGCAATTAAGCCTGCTAAATCCCGCGCACTTGATGAAGTGAAAGGTGAAATAGTTTCTGAATTGAAAAAACAGAAGGCCAGCAAAAAATTTGCTGAAGTAGCTGATAATTTTAGCAATATTGTATATGAACAGGGTGATAGCTTAAAGCCTGCTGCGGATGCATTGAAACTGACTGTTCAAACCAGCGGATGGGTGAGCAGGACAAGCGGTGATGGTGCTGGTTTAAATAACGAGAAGGTATTGCAAGCGCTGTTTTCAGATGAAATCTTGAATAATAAGCGTAATACCGAAGCGATCGAGGTGGCTTCCAATACCTTGGTTTCTGCCCGAGTGATTGATCATAAAGCGGCTAGTACCAAACCGTTTGATCAAGTGAGTTCAGCAATTGCAGAACGTTTACAGAATGAACAAGCAGTTGTTATGGCTAAAGAGCAAGGTGAAACAATGCTTGCGCAGTTAAGGCAGGGTAAATCGGTTGCCTTAGCATGGGATGCTTCCAAAACTATTACGCGTCAAAATGCGCAAGGTTTGGATGAAGCGGCTTTAATTCAGGTATTTAAAGCTAATGCCCATAAGTTACCGGCTTATGCAGGCGTTGAGAATCCACATGGTGGATTCACTTTGCTGAAAATATCGAAAGTAACGGATGCGACTGGTATTGATGAAGCAAAAAGAAAAGCTTACGCACAAGGGTTGTCTGAGCTAGTCGCATCTGAGCAAACAGCTGTTTATCTGGCTTCACTGAAAAAGCAGGCTGAAATCAAGGTAATGAAGGAAAAACTGGTTAAAGCTGAACGCTAATCAGATTACAGGGGCAAGGTAATTGAGCTTGCTCCTGTTAAGCATTAATGTTGCGTGATTGTTTTGATAGGGTTATGTCTGCTGATACTCAGTATTGGCAGCATGTATTATCTTGATATACCTGCTCTGTTTATTGTATGCCGCCAACGGAAGAATTGAAGCCGGCATCAACATAAGTAATTTCCCCTGTTATACCACTGGCAAGATCGCTGCAAAGAAATGCAGCGGTGTTACCTACTTCTTCAATAGTCACGTTACGGTGTAATGGTGCATTTTTTTCAACAAAATCGAAAATCTTGCCAAAATCCGTAATGCCACTCGCTGCAAGTGTTTTTATGGGTCCGGCAGATATGGCATTGACGCGTATGTTTCTTGAACCGAGACTTTGTGCCAGGTAAAGTACGCTGGACTCCAAGCTGGCTTTGGCCAATCCCATTACGTTGTAGTGAGGTATGGCGCGAACGGAACCTAAATAAGTTAATGTCAGTAGTGATGCATTTCGGCCTTGCATCATGGGGAGCGCTGCTTTAGCTAGAGCAGTAAAGCTGTAGGAGCTGATATCGTGGGCAATACGAAAGTTTTCTCGGGTAACGTTGTCTATATATTCACCTGACAAGGCATCTTTTGGAACAAATGCCACAGAATGAACGATAGAATCCAGACAATCCCAGTATTTACCTAATTCAATAAAAAGCTGGTCAATTTCTGCATCGCTGCTGACATCGCAAGGAAAAATCAATTTGGTGTCAAACTCATTTGCCAATTCAATGACACGATCTTTTACTCGCTCGCCCTGATAGGTGAAGGCAAGCTCTGCTCCTTCTCTTTTCATTGCTGTTGCAATACCGTAAGCGATCGATCGGTTGCTGATTAGTCCGGTGATCAGCACACGTTTGTTCGACATAAATCCCATTACTGTTCCTTAGATGTGTTTTTATTCAATATAATTATTATAGCAAATTGTTGCAATTCGGCTTTCTGTGTTGATGACAGGAGATTGAGATGACGGCTACAACCGGTTTACGGTAAACTGTGAATCCAATGACACTGCCCTCTTTAAAAGATCTGTTTGTTTGCCTGTTGCCCCTGTTTTTGGCAGCTTGCAATATGACTCCCTGGAATAATCCCTATCCAGAGTCTGATGACGGAAAAAACATTCTGTATTCTTCTTTTACGGAACGACCCAAGCATCTTGACCCGGCACAATCCTATAGTGCCAATGAATTGGCGATTATTGCCCAGATTTATGAGCCTCCTCTGCAATATCATTATCTGAAACGTCCCTATACGTTGATTCCATTTGGTGCGGCTGAAATGCCCCGATTGGCTTATTTTGATAAGCAGGGTAAGCGTCTGCCCGACACAGCTGATGATTCTATTATTGATAGCAGCGTTTATGAGATTCATATTCCCCCAGGGGTTTTATATCAACCTCATCCGGCGTTTGCGCGTGACCAAAATGGAAAATTGATTTATCAAGGCATGACAGCAGATGATCTGGCGCATTTTCAGGTTTTATCAGATTTTAAACAGACAGGTAGTCGTGAGCTGGTTGCAGAAGATTTTGTCCATGAAATAAAACGGTTAGCTCATCCAAAGTTGCATTCGCCCATTTTTGGCGTGATGAGTGACTATATTGTTGGCCTTAAGGCATACGCTAATACTTTACAAAAGGCACAGGATGCCTTGGTGGCTAAAGAAGGGCGCAATGCCTATCTGGATCTTTCCCAATATCCGCTTGAAGGCGTTGAAGTAGTCGATCGTTATACTTATCGCCTTAAAATAAAGGGTAAGTATCCTCAAATGGCTTATTGGCTGGCCATGCCATTTTTTGCGCCTGTTCCTGAGGAGGCGGATCGTTTCTATTCTCAACCTGGAATGGTAGAGAAAAATTTTAGTCTGGACTGGTACCCGGTTGGCACAGGGCCCTATATGTTAACCGTTAATAATCCAAACCGGCAGATGGTGCTGGAACGTAATCCCAATTTTCATGGCGAGCGTTATCCTGTTGAAGGCGAGCCCGGGGATGAAACGGCAGGACTGCTTCAGGACGCGGGTAAGCCGATGCCGTTTATCGATAAAGTGATATTCAGTCTGGAAAAGGAAAGTATTCCTTACTGGAACAAGTTTTTGCAAGGTTATTATGATTTGTCCGGGATTAGTTCTGATAGTTTTGATCAGGCTGTTGTGGTGAATGCACAGGGTGAGCCAACCGTCACCGACAGTATGAAAAAGAAAAATATCCGATTGCTCACATCAGTATCTACTTCAACCAATTATATGGGCTTTAATATGTTGGATTCTGTGGTTGGGGGCGCCAGTGATCAAGCAAGAAAACTGCGGCAAGCTATTTCTATCGCGGTAGATTATGAAGAATTTGTTTCTATTTTTGCTAATGGTCGTGGTATTCCGGCGCAAAGTTTGATTCCACCGGGCATCTTTGGCTACAAGGGGGGTAAAGAGGGTATTAATCCTTATGTTTATGATTGGGTAAATGGTGCCCCAAAGCGAAAGTCTATCGAAGAAGCTAAGCGTTTGTTGGCTGAAGCTGGATATGCTGATGGCAGAGATGCGAAAACTGGCAAACCCCTATTATTGAATCTGGATACCACAGGTAGCGGGCCGGACTTCAAGGCGCGGCTGGACTGGTTGCGTAAGCAGTTCATGAAACTGAATTTGCAATTGCAAATTCGCAGTACGGACTATAACCGGTTTCAGGACAAAATTCGCAGTGGCAATGCGCAGATTTTTTACTGGGGCTGGAATGCAGATTACCCTGACCCGGAGAATTTCATGTTTTTGTTACATGGACCAAATAGCCGTGTGGGAAAGGAAGGGGAGAACTCTGCCAATTATAATAATCCTGAATACAATCGGCTTTTCGAGCAAATGAAAACGATGGAAAATGGGGATAAAAGGCAGTCCATTATTGATGAAATGTTGAAAATTGCTCGTTATGATGCTCCCTGGTTGTGGGGTTATCATCCGAAGGAGTACGGGCTCTATCATGCATGGATGCATAACGTAAAGCCAAATCACATGGCGAATAATGGCCTGAAGTATGAACGGATTGATGCAAAGTTGCGCAGTCAGAAACAACGTGAATGGAATCAGCCAGTATTGTGGCCCTTGGCTGGAATGTTTTTGCTGCTGTTTGTTGTAATTGTTCCTGCTGTGATTGCCTACCGGCGTCGAGAAAAAATGGTGGCGCGATGATCGGTTATATTATTCGTCGCTTTCTTTACGCAATTCCTATTTTAATTGGCGTTAATCTGCTGACTTTCAGCCTGTTTTTCGTTGTGAATACGCCGGATGACATGGCGCGCATTCATTTGGGTATCAAGCACGTTACGCCAGAAGCAATGGTGAAATGGAAGCATGAACATGGCTATGACAAGCCTCTGTTTTTGAATAGTAAAAAATCCGGATCCAGTCAATTTACGGATACCATTTTCTTTGAAAAATCGGTAAGGATGTTTGCTTTTCAGTTTGGTGTATCCGATGATGGACGTAACATCGGCAATGAAATCCAAAACCGGATGTGGCCTAGTCTGGCTATCGCCCTGCCAGTATTTGTCATTGGTATTTTAGCCAATATCACTTTTGCCTTGTTAATGGTGTTTTTCAGAGCGACTTATCTGGATTTTTGGGGTGTGGTGTTGTGTGTGGCATTAATGTCTATTTCCAGCCTGTTTTATTACATTACAGGCCAATTTCTGATTAGCAAGCTGTGGCATCTGCTGCCAATTTCCGGTTATGGTCCGGGCCTGGATGCCATCAAATTTATCATGCTCCCTGTAGTGGTAAGCATCCTTAGCGGGATTGGCAGTGGCTCGCGATTGTATCGAACTTTTTTTCTTGAAGAAATTGGCAGGGATTATGTGCGCACTGCACGCGCCAAGGGGCTTTCCGAGATTCGTGTGCTTTTCAGCCATGTTTTGAAAAATGGCATGATTCCAATACTGACGGGTGCCGTGGTAGTCATTCCTTTGTTATTTATGGGTGCACTGATACTTGAGTCTTTTTTCGGCATTCCGGGTTTAGGCAGCTATACCATTGATGCCATCAATTCACAGGATTTTGCCATTGTGCATGCCATGGTGTTTCTTGGTTCTGTTTTGTATATCGTTGGTCTGGCGTTAACGGATATTTCATATACGTTAGTAGATCCAAGGGTGAGGCTGGAATGACGTTCAAACTGGTGATTCTTTGGACTGATGCGCTGATCTATCTGCTAATGGCAGTGGCAGTATTATTCGCATTCAAAATTCGGGGGCGGGAACATCTGCTCGCTCCATGGCGCCGGGTGGCTAACAGTAAAAGTGGTATGGCTGCATTGGTGATTTTGAGTGCTTACCTTGTCATCGGTCTGCTGGATTCGGTTCATTTCAGACCGCAAATGCAGAATCAAAACGGTGAGACGGGTCAGTATTATTCGACTGAAGTTTTAAGTTTGTTGGATGTGATAGCCAAGCCCCTTAAGGAAAGAGTAGAGAAAACCTACTCAGCCCCATTTGCTACAAGGTTGTATGCGAAAGAAACCTTTGTGCAGGCAGATGGGCAGCAAGTGCGGGATTATCCTCGATTGAAATATGGGGGTGCCCATCTTGGAGAGAACGAAAAAAATCTTACAGATGACGTTATGCGCACTGTTCTCGTCTCCATGATTAAAGGAGTAGCAGTGCTGGCCGTTACCTTTTATGTTTTGATCGGATGGCTTGCCAGGCGTAAAAACTGCTCACTGGGAACGGTTTGGAGACTGATCCGGTCAGGTGAGGAAGATGTTCCCTGGATGACAGTTTTGGTGACATTCAGCATGATCATTCTGCTGGGTTTTGCCGCATCTGATCTTAGCCTTAAATATCATATTTTTGGAACAGATAAGGTTGGCCTGGATGTTTTTTACCAATCTTTGAAGAGTATTCGCACTGGCTTGATGATAGGCATGTTGACAACGCTGGTGATGCTGCCTTTTGCTTTGTTTTTAGGGATTATGGCAGGGTATTTTCGTGGATGGGTTGATGATGTCATTCAGTATATCTACACAACACTGAGTTCAATTCCCGGAGTTTTGTTGATTGCCGCATCCGTATTGATTCTGCAAGGTTACATAGACCGTAACCCTGATTTGTTTGATACGGTTGCTGCACGAGCAGATTTACGCTTGTTGTTTCTATGTATTATTCTCGGTATCACCAGTTGGACAGGTCTCTGTCGTCTTTTACGAGGTGAAACACTAAAGCTGTGTGAGATGGAATATATTCAGGCGGCAACAGCTTTTGGTGTGGGGCACTGGCGTATTATTACAAGGCACATACTGCCTAACGTCATGCATATCATTATGATTACAGTGGTCATGGATTTTAGCGGGCTTGTTCTGGCTGAGGCTGTTTTGTCTTATGTGGGGGTGGGTGTAGACCCTACCATGCAAAGCTGGGGCAATATGATAAATGGTGCGCGGCTCGAAATGGCGCGAGAGCCCATGGTGTGGTGGCAACTGTCATCTGCATTTGTGCTGATGTTTGTGCTGGTGCTTTCGGCCAACTTATTTTCGGACTCGGTGCAAGAAGCATTCGATCCGCGAAGAAAATAATGTTAAGTTCATGAGCCAACCTATATTACAAATTGAGAATTTAAAAACCTGGCTTGCTTCAGGTAAGGCGAATGTTCGGGCTGTAGACGGTGTGAGTTTTGCTATTGGTCGAAACGAGACCTTTGCCTTACTAGGGGAATCCGGCTGCGGAAAATCCATGACGGCGCTTTCTATCATGCGTCTGTTGCCTGATGCGGGACGGATTCAATCCGGCTCTATAAATCTGGAAGGGCAGGATTTGCTGGCGTTGCCTGAAGTGGCCATGCGGACTGTGCGCGGTAAGCGAATCTCCATGATTTTTCAGGAGCCGATGACCAGTCTCAATCCTGTGATGTCAATTGGTAAGCAAATAGAAGAATCACTTTTTTGCCATACCTCGCTGAGGGGTAAAGCTGCGCGAAACCGAGTTTTGGAATTACTGCGTGCTGTAGGTATCCCTGATGAAACGCAGCGCTATGGTGAATATCCCTTTCAAATGTCGGGAGGGATGAAACAGCGGGTCATGATTGCCATGGCATTGGCTGGTGAGCCTGATTTGCTTATTGCGGATGAACCGACAACTGCCCTTGATGTGACCATACAGGCACAGGTTCTGGATTTGTTGAGAGAGCTTCAACAGCAGCGCAATATGTCTATTCTGCTGATTACACACGATCTGGGTGTGGTTTCAGAAATGGCACATCAAGTTGCTGTTATGTATGCCGGTGAAATTGTAGAACTGGCACCCAAGTCGCAATTCTTTTCTTCTCCTTTTCATCCCTATTCCCGAAAACTGTTTGCATCTTTGCCAGGCAGAGAAAAGCGCGAGCAGAGTTTAGCGATTATTAAAGGTTCAGTACCGCCGCTTACTCAGGAGTTTGTCGGATGTCGTTTTGCTTCTCGTTGTGATTATGCCTGGGAACTATGCCATAGCACTAGCCCGGAATGGACGGTGTTGGGGAATGGCCATTCTGTAAGATGCCATCTGGCTGAAAAGGCAAACGCTGGAGAAGAAAGGCCTCCGATTATCCAGCCAACAGAAAAATCAATACCAGAAAGCGAAGGCACTTCAAATGATCGATTGCTTGAGGTTTCTGGTTTAAAAGTTCACTTTCCTATTCATAAAGGGATATTCAGACGCATGGCTGGGGCTGTGAAAGCGGTAGATGATGTATCCCTGATAATTAACAAGGGTCGTACTCTGGCATTGGTGGGGGAATCAGGCTGTGGCAAAACCACTGTGGGGAAAGGTATTCTTCAGTTGATCCCTCCTACAGCAGGAAGTGTACGCTTCGCCGGTTCAGAACTGACTACCTTAGATCAAGCTGCGCTTCGTGCGCGCCGTGCGGATTTTCAGATTATCTTCCAGGATCCCTATGCATCTCTGGATCCACGCATGATGATCGCCGATATTATTGAAGAAGGCATGGTTGCGTTAGCGATAGGCGATTCTCCCAGACAGCGACAGGAACGTATTGATTCAATATTGCAGCAAGTGGGATTGTCCGCTCAAATCAAATATCGTTATCCTCACGAATTTTCCGGTGGGCAACGTCAGCGAATTGCCATTGCCCGTGCATTGGCAGTGAACCCAAAATTGATTGTGTGTGATGAACCAACAAGTGCATTGGATGTATCGGTACAGGCGCAAATTCTTAATCTGTTGAAAAAACTGCAGGCTGAGTTAGGTTTAACCTATCTCTTTATTACCCATAATCTGTCCGTAGTTGAATACCTGTCCTATGATGTAGCCGTCATGTATTTGGGGAGGATAGTGGAACAGGGAAGTGTTGGTGAAGTGATGAAACAGCCCTTGCACCCCTATAGCCAGGCATTGCTTTCTGCTGTGCCGGTAATAGATAAGGATGAGGGCAGGAAAATTATCAGGCTTCAGGGAGATTTGCCTTCGCCGTCAAATCCGCCATCAGGTTGTCATTTTCATCCACGCTGTCAGCATGTGATGCCGGTTTGTCAGGAAGTTTACCCGGATGAAACACAAATCAGTACAACGCAAACCGTGCGTTGTCACTTATATGTAAAATAGTCACCGCTACTAGACTTTACAGGTAAACGGTTACTTTCTGGCCAGGCCGTAGCGTATTTTTTTGCGTGAGATTGTTCCAACGTTGTATATCGTTGATCGCAACATTGAAGCGGTTTGCAATGCTGTGAAGGGTGTCGCCACGACGTACAGTGTACATAGTACGTTTGCCATTGCTACTTTTGGTTTTGGCTGTCTGCAATTTTCCTGATTTTGAGGCAGTCTTTATTTCAGTATTTTGGACTGAAATATCACGTTGCACAGCTAGTGTCTGGCCATGGGAAATATGATTTGTTTTCAGATGATTCCATGCCTTAAGCTGTGCAGTTGTTACATTGTAGCGTCGGGCGATGCTGTAAATGGTTTCACCACTCTTAACCTTGTGCGATGCTTTCTCGGTTGTGACCACAACAGGCTCAGGCTCGGCTGATTTCAGGTTTACCGCAATCAAGTCTGAAGTGTCATTATTGCGTAAAGGCACCAGAAGATTTTGGTTCGATGCCAATTTGTGTTTATGCAAGGCAATCTGGTTGTATTCGGTTAATGCATTAATCGTGGTACCAAATTTTTTCGCAATTTTATCCAGTCGCTCCCCTTTGTGGGCAGAATAGGTTTGCCAGGAAACAAGGGGTTTGGAATAGCTGGACAGATTAGTCGTAAAGGTGTCAGCCTTTTCAACAGGTAATAACAGCGTTCTAGGGCCATTTGTCGCAAGCACGGGGCCGTTGTGAGCAGGGTTTAGAGAAATAAAGTCAGCTAAAGGCATTTCTGCGAGACGGGCAGCCAACTTTACATCCATGTGCCGTTTGGCAATAACTTTTGTAAAATAGGGCTCATTCGGGATTGAATCAAGTTTTAATCCAAATTTAGCTGGATTCATGACAATATTTTTTGCCGCAATCAATTTAGGGACATAACTACGGGTTTCTGCTGGCATTGAAAGACTTTGATAATCGGTTGGCTCACCTTTGGCTTCGTTTCGCGCAATTGCGCGTGATACAGATCCTTCTCCCCAGTTGTAGGCAGCCAGCGCAAGTTCCCACGTACCAAACATATTGTGTAGTTTTTCAAGATAATCCAAAGCAGCTCTGGTTGCTGCGGTGACATCACGCCGTCCATCGTATCGAATGCTCTGTTCCAGCCCAAAGTTTTTTCCTGTTGACGGAATAAATTGCCAGATACCTGAAGCATGGCTGGTTGAGTAGGCTTTAGGGTTAAAAGCGCTCTCTATCATAGGTAGCAGCGCAATTTCTGTTGGCATACCACGCTTTTCGACTTCTTCAACAATATAGTAAAGATACAGCTTGCTGCGCGATATCATGCGTTTCACGTAATCTGGGCGGTTGGCATACCAGTTTTCATTTTCCTGAATGAGTGGATCATTCATTTCGGAAAGCGCAAATCCGCTACGTATACGGTCCCATAAGTCGCCGGACTCTTGAACCGCCATATTCAGTTCGTCATCTTGCATAGACGAATCATCTGAAGCCGATTCTATCGCAGGAGCAAGTTTGATAGAGGATGTTGGTTTTGATATTGAAGTGATGGTTTTTAAAGGCGCTGAGTTGTTTCGAGAAGAGGTTATTTCGGTTGCTGATTGTAATGTAGAAGCAATCTTGATGGCTGGCGACGGCTGGGGTGCTACTGTGATTTTATTTTCTGATGGGGTGTCGGTTGTGGGAGCAAAAGTTGCAACCCAGGGTGAGTCATCTGCATGCCCGTTAAGTGGTAGCGATATGAAAAATAGCATCGCCGCGATTATAAGCGGTTGTTTTGACTGCATAATGAAATCTATTTTGGCCGTGAAGATTGTGTGGGGGACGAAGAATGGTAACCAAGAGTCCCTAGTCTAGTCAAGGTTTTTGGATTAATTAACAGTTAGATAACGATTGGTTTTATTGGTGAAAGTTGTTTTTCCATTCGCGGATGGCTGCAAATACTGAGACAGTGTCAGGTGTAGCAGCTTTTTTATACGAGGAAGCGGCGGCGATCACTGCTGGTTCAGTGCAGCGCAAGAATGGGTTGGTTAGTTTTTCTATTGAGATTGTAGAGGGCAGGGTAGGTTTGCCTTGATTTCTGAGATGTTGGTCATGTTCAAATCGTTGAATAATATCTGAATTGAGCGGTTCCACTGCTTTGGCAAAGCGAATGTTGGCCAATGTGTATTCGTGAGCGCAGTAAACTTCTGTCTTATCGGGTAATTGTGCCAGTTTTTGCAAGGATGTGTGCATCTGTTCCGGTGTTCCTTCAAACAGTCTGCCACAGCCGCAGCCAAAAAGCGTATCACCACAGAAAAGGTGATTTGCGCCATAATAGGCTATATGGCCAGCTGTATGACCGGGAATATTGTAAACCTGAAGTTTGAGGGGAAGTTGTAGTAAAAAAACTTCATCTCCTTCTTCTAACGGATGAGTGACTGTACTGATTTTTTCGTGGGCAGGTCCGTAAACCGGGATGTCAAAATGCTTAAGAAGCCCACTGTTTCCACCAATATGGTCACTATGGTGATGGGTAATTAATATGGCTGTCAGCTTTAGCTTTTCTTTTTTCATGTAGTCTAATACTGGCTCCGCATCACCTGGATCTACTACAACTAATTCATGGTTATTATGAATTGCCCAGATATAATTATCGTCAAAGGCTGGAATTGGAAATATTTTTAGCATACTTGTCTCCACAATAGTAATTTAGAGTGTGAACCCTATGAAAAATGCCTATGACTGGTTCCAATCACCCCTAGGACATTATTTGCTGGAACGTGAGCAGGCATGTTTTGATCGTATGGTGGCTGATATTTTTGGGTTTAATGCCTTACAGCTGGGTTTGCCTCAAGTTGATTTTTTGCGAAAAAATCGTATTCCTTTCCATTTTACTGCGGGTAGTGAAGCATTGGTACAATTGCAAACCGATTTTAGTCATTTGGCAATAGCAAGCCAGAGTGTTGATTTAATGGTATTGCCACATGTACTGGAGTTTAATACAAATCCACATCAGGTATTACGAGAAGTTGAACGAGTTCTGATGCCTGAAGGACATGTAGTGATCAGTGGATTTAACCCCTGGAGTATGTGGGGAGCTTGGCATCTGGTCCGAAAATCGAGCAATGAATATCCCTGGTGTGGAAAGTTTATTTCTTTAACGCGATTAAAAGACTGGCTGGCATTGCTCGGTTTGGAAGTCATTGATAGTAGTCTGTGTTGTTATGCCCCGCCAGTGAATAGTGAAGGGTGGTTAAGTCGAACACAGTTTATGGAACCAGCGGGTGATCGTTGGTGGGTAATGGGTGGAGGGGTTTATTTTATTCAGGCAAAGAAACGTGTGCATAGCATGCGTGTGATCATGCCGAGATGGCAAGATAAAATGGCGAGAGAGAAATCTTTGGCACCCGCAACGCAACAGGTAGTGAATTTTAAAACGCAATCCCGTGAATTAACTGAAAATGACAACTGAAAAAAATGATGTGGTAGATATATTTACAGATGGTGCCTGTAAAGGTAACCCTGGCGTGGGGGGGTGGGGAGCATTGTTACGTTTGAATGGCACTGAAAAAGAGTTGTTCGGTGGAGAACCGATGACAACCAATAACCGTATGGAATTGATGGCGGTAATCCGCGCAATCGAAGCGCTCAAGCGCACTTGCAAGTTGAGAATACATACTGATTCCCAATATGTACAGAAAGGAATCAGTGAGTGGATTGTCAACTGGAAAAAAAGGGGTTGGCGTACCAGCGATAAAAAACCGGTTAAAAACGCTGATTTGTGGCAGCAGCTTGATGCGCTGACAGTCGGCCATGAAATTGAATGGTTGTGGGTGCGAGGGCATGCCGGACATGTTGAAAATGAGCGGGCGGATGAGTTGGCGAACCGCGGTGTTGAAAAAGTGTTGAGGGAAGGGTAAGTCAATGAGGCAAGTGATGCTGGATACCGAGACAACTGGTCTCGATCCCAAACTGGGGCACCGTATTATCGAAATTGCTGGTGTGGAAATGATAAACCGGCGTCTTACCGGTAAACACTACCATTGTTATCTCAACCCGGATCGGGATATTGATGCCGGTGCGCAGCAGGTACACGGTATCAGTGCTGAGTTTTTACAGGATAAACCCCGTTTTAAAGACGTTGTGAATGAATTCATAGAATATGTGAATGGCGCAGAACTGGTTATTCATAATGCACCGTTTGACGTGGGTTTTCTGAACCATGAACTGGGTATGCTGCAGCGTGAGCGGATAAACCATTTTTGTCCCAGTGTGATTGACACCCTTAAAATGGCCAAGGAAGTGCATCCTGGTCAAAAAAACAACCTGGATGCACTATGCCGACGTTACCAGGTGGATAATTCGGCACGTACACTTCACGGTGCGTTACTGGATGCAGAACTTCTTGCAGAAGTTTATCTTGCTCTCACCAGAGGTCAGGAAACGTTGAATATAGAGATGGACGAAGTGACAGCTGCCAGCGCATCGGAACAAATCGTTGGTCAACGTGAGCTTGTCATTCTTAAGGCAACACAAGAGGAGTTGGAGGCGCATAACAGCTATCTGGAAGCATTGGATAAAGCCAGTCAGGGAACTTGTGTCTGGAAAGGTTGAATTGTCTGTATAATCAGTTCTCAAATATCTTGTAACTATAAAAACTATAATCGTTTGCCTCTAGGCGGAATGAACAGAATGGTCTGGAAAATGTTAGTGTTGCCTGGTTCTCGTTGTCGGCAACGTATTTCAATATTGTCTCTATTATTGTCGTTTGCACTTTCGGCCCTTGCTGCAGAGTTACAGCAAACCGGGGGCATTCTTTCGGAACAGGAGTTTCTGACTGAAATGCCGGTAGTGCTCTCGGTATCGCGACTTGCTCAGCCCACTTCTGAAACGCCTGGTGCTGTGACGGTGATCGATCGTGACATGATTCGTGCCTCTGGTTTCAGAGAAATCCCTGATTTATTTCGATTGGTTCCTGGTTTTTATGTTGGTTATTTCAACGGGCACGAAGCGGTTGTCGGTCATGGCTTGCCAAATCGCTATTTTGGCAGGGTACAAGTGCTGGTGGATGGTCGCTCCGTTTATATGCCTTTGTGGGGACAGGTGCACTGGAGTGACCTGCCTTTGGCTATAGAGGATATTGAACGCATAGAAGTGACACGTGGCCCCAATGCTGCGTCTTATGGATCTAATTCGTTTTTGGGTGTGATCAATATCATTACTCGTCATTCTCGTGAAGATAGAGGGGGGCTGCTTTCATTTTCTGCGGGTAATAAAAGTACCAGTGATGGGACAATGCGTTATGGCGGTCAGTTGTCTGATTGGGATTATCGTTTAACTGCGAGTTATCGCACAGATGAAGGATTTAATGATAAAAACGACAGTAAACGTATTCATTTAATGACTTTACGAGCAGATCGGCAACTGGATAAGACTGATTCGTTGCATATGCAGTTTGGTTACAACGGTGGGACCAGAGGAGTGGGCGGGGATAATGAACTTGACCCAAGCAGAGACAGGAAAATTGTCAGTCATTTTGTGCAGTTCAAATGGCAAAGAGTAGCAGGGCCTGAGGATGAAACAAGCATTCAGTTTTCTCATTCATTTCGTTCTTCAAATGAAATCGCTGATACAGTTCCCTATTCTGCAAATATCCCTAATACTCCTTTCAGTGTTCCAATTCTTTCTGCAACTTTAAATGATGTCACAAGATCAGAACGTTATGATCTGGAATTCCAGCGTAACCAAAGTTTATTAGCAGGGTTTCGATTTTCATGGGGGGGCAGTATTCAGGCGAACAGGGATTACGCACCTTTTTATCTGGGAACTCAAGAAGTTAGCCAAAATAACTTGCAGCGGGTATTTGGAAACGGAGAATGGCGCGTATCACCGAAGCTGATATTGAATGCAGGTGCCATGTTTGAGCATAATGATTTGACTGGAAGTGCTTGGTCACCACGTGCTTCAATTAATTATCATATCAAACCGGATCATACGATACGAGTGGGTATTTCAAAGGCGCTGCGTACGCCTACCTTGCTTGAAGAAAATGCCAATTACAAATTGCAGTTACCTGTTGATTTATCTCTTCTCGGTCAGCCTGTAAGTATTGTTTCAATTCCACGTTTTATAAATAGCGGCGGGCTAAAGCCGGAAGAAATAACCACTTCTGAAGTGGGTTATCTCGGCCAAATTCCTAACTACGGTTTGTCGATTGACCTTCGATTTTATCGTGATGAAATTAAAAATGTCATTAATCAGTTCCAGGTTTCTTGTCCAGTGACGATCCCTGGTTTGCTGCAACCTGTCAGCTTTAATTGCCATAGTTTCAGGAATGATGGCCTGATGACTGTAGATGGGATTGAAACACAATTGCGCTGGAGTCCAGAACCGAAAACACAGTTCATTCTGGGCAATGCTTATACAAGAACCGTCAGTTATGCCTTTGATACTGGAGTTGCAGAGGATTTGCAGCGTTCAAATCCTAATCATATTTTGAGTCTGTTGATGATGCATGGTTTTAGCAATGGGCTGGATGTCAGTTTGGGCTATTACCAGGTTTCTGATATGCATGCGCTTGGAGATGGTCAGGCTTTACCGACTAATCGAAGACTGGATGCCCGTATTGCAAAGAAATTTTTGCTTGGAGGAAAAAAGGCTGAAATGGGTATAGTAATTCAGAATTTGGGTGATCCGTACAACGAGTTTCGCTGGGATAACAGTTTTGACAGACGAACATTTGTCACTTTCCGTCTCGAACTTTAAAGGTTTCTTAAGTCAGTGATTCGTTTGTTCACATATTATTTTAAATCTGTTTTCGTCAGGTCAATCTCTATCCGATTGATAGTGATAGGACTGCTTTTGTCTATTTTTCCCAATATTGCTCAAGCTGAATCACGTTTGCTTTTATTGTTAAGTGAGAAATCTGGAGCCTACCTTGAAGTGGCTCAAGCGATTCAATCTGGATTAAAGGATAGAAAATCGCAACTTGTTGTGGGCATGAGTGACGTAGAAGAGTTGGTGCGTTCCGGAATGACTATTCAGCCACATCTTATTGTTGCAATTGGCGTAAAGGCCGCAGAAGCTGCAGCGCATATGGATACTCATCCACCAGTGCTGAACTTGCTCGTTCCCAAGCAAAGCTTTGAACGTATCGCCAAATCCAATTCCGCTTCGGAAATTCAAAAATTTTCTGCTATCTATATCGATCAGCCTTATAGCCGGCAGTTAGATCTAATCAGGGTTATGTTTACAGATCAGAGGCGGGTTGGCGTGTTATACGGCCCTTCATCAAAGGGATCAATCAACTCACTCGTAAGTGTAGCCAGGCAAAAGAAGCTTCAAATAGTTGCCCGGGAGATTGGCGCTGAGAATGAACTGATTTCAGTACTCAAGTCGCTGTTGACCGAAGTGGATGTATTGCTTGCCTTACCAGAACCTACGGTGTTTAACAATATGAATATTCAAGGGATATTGTTAACTACATATCGTTTTGGTGATCCTGTTATTGCTTTTTCTCCCTCTTATGTGCGTGCCGGTGCGTTGGCAGCATTGTACAGCTCACCTGATCAGGTCGGAACGGAAGCAGTGGATGCAATTATCAAGATGGTAAAGGGAAATTCGATTGTATTGCCTTCGCCCCAATATCCTCAAACTTTCAGCATCAGTATAAATCGTCAGGTTGCCCGCTCCTTGGGGATTACCGTAGATGAAGATTCGGTACTCTATGAAAAACTCAAGAAATGGGTGGAGCAAGAATAATGAATAAGTGGGGAATTAAAGGCAAAATTTTGTTTTTGGCGCTGATGCCTGCTGCTGCAATTGCTTTGTTGCTGGGTGTGCACTTCACGAGTTCACGCATATCGGACTTGGAGCAATCGCTTGAAAATAGAGGAAATGCAATTGTCCGCCAACTTGCGCCAGCGAGTGAATATGGTGTCATATCTGGAAACCATGAAATATTACAGAATTTAACTGACGCTGCATTGCGTGAAGCTGATGTCAGCGCAGTCTCTATTTATAATATTTCCGGAACCTTGCTTGCTGAGAGCGGGACTCGAGTGGAAAGGCAACTTTCTGCTGAAAATGGCAAAACACACAAGATTGCTAGTGTTGGCAGTACTAATGTACTCGGCTTTAGCGCTCCAGTTTATCAGAGCGAAATTAAGGTGGATGATCTGATATCTGATATGCCTTCGGATAGCAAAAGCGCAGATTCGATTCAGCCGCGCAAATTTATTGGTAAAGTGGAAATTGAGCTTTCGCTTAAAAACACGATTAAGCGTAAAAATGAGCTTTTACTCGAGACTTTATTTATTACTTTGCTAGGTCTTGTTGGCAGTGCAATGCTGGCCTATAGAATGAGCCAAGGTGTAACAGTACCGATTTACAGGCTTGTTGATGCCGTTAAGAAAATTGGTAAGGGGGATCTGGACGTAAAGGTTCCAGAGGATTCAGGCGGGGAACTGAAAGTTTTGGAGCAGGGGATAAATACTATGGCTTCGAGGCTTAAATCTTCTCATGTTCACATGCAGGAAAAGATTCTCGAGGCCACTGCGAAGCTATCTTACCAAGCTAGTCATGACATGCTGACAGGTCTGGTCAATCGTCGGGAGTTTGAATGTCGTCTTGCGCGTGCGTTGGAAAGTGCCAAAAGTCACGGCAGAACCCATGTGTTGTGTTATCTGGATCTTGATCAGTTTAAGATTGTAAACGATACCTGCGGCCACTCAGGGGGGGATGAGCTATTGCGGCAATTAACGATATTGCTGCATGCCAAAGTGCGTGAAAGAGATACATTGGCCAGATTGGGTGGTGATGAGTTCGGTGTGTTGCTGGAGAATTGCTCTCTTGAAACAGCGCGAGATATTGCTGAAATGCTGCGCCAGCTGGTTCAGGATTATCGCTTTGTGTGGAATAACAAATCTTTTGCAGTGGGTGTCAGCTCAGGGCTGGTTGTGTTAAATGATGAAAGTGAAAGTGTTGCTTCTGTTTTGAGTGCGGCGGATGCAGCGTGCTACGCGGCAAAAGACAGGGGGCGCAACTGCATACATATTTATCAGCCTGCAGATAGTGAATTGCTCCGGAGACGAGAAGAAATGCAGTGGGTGACTCGTATTACCCGAGCGTTGGAAGAGAATCGGTTTATGCTGTATGCGCAGATAATTGCACCACTTTGCATCCAGGGAGAAAAAAGCCTGCACTTTGAAATTCTGCTCCGTATGCTGGATGAAAATGAGACAGAAACAATTCTGCCAATGGCTTTTATTCCAGCAGCTGAACGCTATAACATGATGAAAAATATCGATAGATGGGTTATCAGTAATTCGTTTACCGTGCTATCAAATGTGTTTGAAAACAAGCCCGGTGGGCTGATCAATACATATTCCATTAATCTGTCAGGTGCTTCATTGGGTGATGAGGGCTTTCTTGAATTCATCACACAACAATTTGAACAGAAAAAAGTATCCCCACTGAATATTTGTTTCGAGATTACTGAAACGGCAGCTATTCTTAATCTGTCTGTTGCCGCAGAGTTTATGCGAGAGCTCAAGAAACTAGGTTGTCGTTTCTCACTTGATGATTTTGGCAGTGGGCTTTCGTCGTTCGGCTACCTTAAAAATCTTCCTGTGGACTATTTGAAAATTGATGGTGCATTTGTAAAAGATATGGCAGATGACCCGATTGATTTTGCCATGGTGCAGTCCATTCATAATATAGGGCATGTGATGGGATTGCAGACGATTGCCGAATTTGTTGAAAGTGAAACTGTATTGAAAATGCTAAAAGTCATTGGGGTAGATTACGCACAAGGAAACTGGATTGGAGCACCTCAACCCATATCTAAACTATACCCTTCAGGTGTTTATCTAGCTGACACGGATCTGACTCATGTCAATAATCCGGATACTTCGGGTGGTTATTTAAGCTCCCAATTCAATTAATATGAATTTAAACATGACAAGATGTATGTGAAGAGTTTATTTAAGCAGTTTGTGAAAATGAACTGAAAGGTGGTGGTGTTATTTGATACTTCTCCGGAAATGGAATCCTTTGTAGCCAAATACCATATCTTCCTGTGTGATTTGTTCCAGCCTGAGGCCTGTTAACAGATCATCACCTTCCCGCAATAAGCGTTCATTGATTCCAACAAGCCGATCTTTAGGTTTACTGGAATAGACGTGGACAGATATGGCCATTTTGGGTATTTCCTGCTGAATAGCGGGAGGGAGCTCGGCTATTGTCATGATTTTTTGTTCCTGCGGAATACTATTCACAACAGGTTTTGCCGATTGTCCCATGGCAGGCACTACAGTTTCTTCTTTTTGTTGCGCAACAGTCTTGAGAGGTGGTTTTTCGAGTGTGACAGCTTTAGCAATGGCTGTGGGTTCTTGCGTAATGGTTGATTGAGTAGAAGGCAACGCAGGTGCTAAGGTTTTAACCGGTTTTTGTGCAGATCGGCTATTTTCTGATCTTGAATTTGAACTGGATATGTGAGGCTGGGGAGCAGGCGTTTTTGCTTGTTGGCTAGATTCTAAAGGTTTTTCAACGGTGTTCTTGTTTTCAGGTAAGACCGGGTCTGACTGCCATGGGCGCTGGATGCCAATGACAATACCCGTGGTAATTAAAACTACGGCAAGCAGGCCGTAAATGAATAATGCAGGTTGCCTGGGAGTTTCTAATGTTGCTTGCTGTGTCTGCAAAGTAGGGGTGGTACCCCGTTGCCGCTGTTGATCAGATTTTTTGATCGCATCGAGAATATACGACATAATTACTTTTTCCCTTGCTCACGTAACAGTGTTGGTGCAGCGTGATCAGCCACGCCACTTAATCGCATCAGCGTCTGTGGGCCGAGTATCCCATCGGGTATTAACCCCTGAGAGAGTTGAAACTGTTTAATTTGATTGATCATGGCATCATCAAATACTGGATTAATGATGGTTTGAGTCATATCTCCCCGAAATTTTGAGAGTTGTTTGCTAATCCATTCAACGGTAGGCCCGCTATCTCCGGAGTGAATCTTTACAGCAGTATTGGCTGGCATTTTCCATAAAATGGTATAGAAACCAGACCATTGTGCTGCTAATTTCTTAAGGGGTATTGCACGGGTTTGATTGCCAATGATAAAGGAGGCATGATTTTCGTCGAGTGCAGTTAATATGCCATAGAATTCTTGCCCGGCTGCATCATGTAATTGCATCACTGCAGGCCGGTTTAATTGACGTAACTCATCCAGTCCACCTCGGGTTGAGTAGCAGTGCAGTCCGAAAGTCTCAGCATTTTGACAAGCATCTCCAGCCTGATATTCGATTCCCCAAGATTTAAACAAAGTAGTAAAAGCCATGGTTTTACTATTAGAGAGTGGCGTATCTGCGGGCCATTCCAAAGTGTCCTGCAACGTATGTTCAGGGAAGGAAAGCGGAGTTTGAATTTTGCTCTTCACATTTGCATTGGTTTTTGCGATTGCTGTTTCAACTGAAGGCGTTTTTGGTTCTCGTTGCATTTGCTGATATGCCACCAACCCAAGCAGACTGATCGCCAAAAAAATCAATCCTATAGAAAGTGTGCGCAACAGGTTCCGGTTTCGATGTTTTGGTTGATGCAATACCTCGCGCGCTGCCTGCTTAAGCGTTGCGCGATTGATTTTATCTTTGCCTTGTACGTAAGTGCCAAGCAGCGCCCTGTCGCAGAGGACATTGATCACTCGGGGAACACCACCACTCAAGCGGAATAGTTGTCCCATGACTGAAGCAGGGAATAAGGGGCGCTGAGCTCCGGAAACATCCAGTCGATGCTGCACATAGGCTGCGACTTCTGGTTTGGTTAACGGTCCCAAGTGATATCGCGCAACAATTCGTTGCGCAAGCTGCCGAAGTTCTGGTTTTTCCAGTATATCAGCCAACTCGGGTTGACCAAGCAGGATGATTTGCAATAATTTGCGTTCGTTTGTTTCGAGATTAGTCAGAAGTCGCATTTGCTCCAGCACTTCGGCTGAAAGATTCTGCGCCTCGTCAATAACCAGAACGGTGTGCCTGCCTTTGGCATGGGCTTCTAAAAGGTATTGATTGATGCAATCTATAAATACCTTGATGCTTGTGTTGTCAGGCGGATATGCAATGCCAAACTCAACACAAATGGTTGAAAGCAGTTCTGCTACTGTCAGTTTGGGATTGAAAATATAAGCAACATCACACGACTGTGGAATCTGTTCCAGAAAACAACGGCATACTGTGGTCTTACCTGCTCCAATTTCACCCGTCAGTAATACAAAACCGCCACCACCATTTACACCATAAAGAAGATGCGCAAGCGCTTCCTGATGGCGTAGGCTCATGTACAGATAACGAGGATCCGGTGCGATGGAAAAGGGTGCTTCGGTAAAGCCAAAGTAACTTTTATACATAGGGGCAATAGCGTGGCAGGTTGAACTGATTTATGAATTTATGCATCAATTTTATACAGGTAACCCAGCGCAAATAGCTTCAGACATCAGAGGATAATACACGTTAACGTTCAGGCAGTGAAGCATGTAGCGCGCTTCAAATGCCGGGATATTATGGTGTTTAATTTGATTCGTGTAATAAATTCAGTTGTCAGTTGCGCTTAATATGGTCATAGGCTGGCAGTGTTTGCAGGCGTTCATCCGCCAGTGCTGTGCCAACAGTAAAGTGGTACATGCTCTGTATGGCGTGCCCCTTGATCCCTAACACGTCATGAACGCCATCATCAAAATAGCATCCTATGCCCGTCCCCCGTAAGCCGGCTGCCTCGGATTCCAGATAAAGTACTTGGCCCAATATGCCTGCTTCCCAAAATAACTGGCGGTAAATCCAGGAGCCATGAGCCAGACTGGCTTCATACTCTGCCAGCATGCCAAGGCTGAACGCCCCGTCAGATGCTATATCCTGTCGGCAAGACAACGCCTGTGCAGCATTTTGTGCATCAGCGGCTACAAGACGAAAAAGAACCAGATGTTCAGGGCATCCCTCAGGTTTTACCCATTCAAACTCTGAAGATAAGTGACTTCGCAAAAACGCTTCAATCGAATCGTTGCGCAAGAACAGGTAAAGTCCTGGCGCAAGCCCTTCAACGCGATGAACAAAAAGTACAAGATGAATACGTGGCGCCCAGTCTATCGTATCCCAGGGCACTGTGTTCTGGCGAGGCAGAGTTAAATCCAGCATGCGATAAAAAACATTAGCAGCCATTCCGGTTTTGCCATCAAATGATTGCGCGCTTCGCCTTTGCTTGATAATGGCAATCGCTGATTTCTCACATGAGCTACTGACAGGGGTGGGGAGTGAGGGGGCAAACCATGGCTGCGTTTCAGTCTCAGGTTTAGTGCATGCCACAGCTGCTTCCTCAATAACAGGCCAGTCATTTGCATGAAGAACTGACAGGACATTTGCTTTTCCGAACCATTGGCCGGATTTTGCAATGTGCACAATTTGCTCCAAATCTGGTGTGTCATTGGCAGTTACGGAGTTTCGGGCTGTAATAAGCAGCATTACGTCTGCATGTTCACGTTCAGCGGGGCCAAAATCAGCCTCCCGGTCTATACCCAGAATCGCACTGATTTCCTCGTCACTCGAAGAAGACAGAACCTGAGCCTGCCACCCTAATAATGCCGCTGCATATCGGACTGCTGCAATCCCATGTCCCACATCATGCTGACAATAGCGAAAGGCGCGTTCGCCATATTTCCAAGCTTCCCGCCAATGTATCGAAGAAAGGCCGATAAGAAACGATTCTGCAGGCAGGAGATGTTTTTTGCTGTCAAATTGGCAACGCTGCTCAAGAATATGGTCACGACTAACATAGTGATGTACACCATCAGCAATACCTTCGCAACCTTCTGAAATAACATAAGCTTCAGTAGGATGCAGGTTTCCGCTTGACGGGTTGCAGCGAAGCGCCCATCGCGTATTTTCGTATTGCTTCCATGCGGAAATGCTAAAAGAAAGCTCCAGTAATTCGGCAATGTTCTTTAAAGTTAATGGTTGTGCAGAAATAGCTTTAGGTTCGTATAGATCGGTATACAACGGATGGGGCTGTTCAATCAGTAAGGGCAATTCTAATTGCTTGCAGCCTTCAAAGGTGCGAAAAGGATTCGGTTGGCTTGCCCAGTCCAGTCCATCAGGTCCTGTCGCATAGCGTTGAAAGTGGTGCTTGGTTCGCTGGTGATAAGCCAGAATAGTTTCTAGTGGATTTTTCATTGAAATTTTAGCAATATAGACCAACAGTGGTGTGCTATAACATAGTGCTATGCACAGTGAATTTTATCAATGGAATTATCATTCATTCAGAACAGGTTTACTTCATAAAATGAATAAATTACTTTTCATGTTAGCGTTGTTGTGGGTATTCCAATCTCAAGCGATTGCTGATGTGCGCGCTGAAAAAGATATTGATGTGAAGGTGCAGATTGAAGGTGAAGATGTCTTTGTGGATGTGAATTTTACAGTGCCGGCACCCGCCAGATTAGTGTGGGAAGTCTTGACTGATTTTGATCATATGTCTACTTTTATTGGTAATTTACAATCGAGTAAGGTGATTGATCGAACAGAAAATATTTTTCGGGTTGCCCAGAAAGGTATTGCAAAGTATGGCCCGGTATCATTTCCGTTTGAATCAATCAGAGAAATTCATTTGTTCTCGTTCAATAAAATTCAAACCCATATGGTTAGCGGTAATATTCACAAGCTGGAAGGGGTAACACAGCTCATTACCGAAGGAGACCTGACTCGCGTTATTTATCATGCTGATACGATACCTGGTGTCTGGATTCCACCCGGAGTAGGTAAATTATTCATTGAACATGAAACCCGGGAGCAATTTCAGGAATCACGTGACGAAGTCATGCGAAGAAAGCGTGCAGCAAACCCTTAAGCGCAAATTAGGTTGCCATTATTGAAATGTACAGATAGCCTTCTAATTGAAGCTTTCCAACAATTCTTCCGCAATATTCTTGTCAAGATCGTAAGTGATGACTACCAGACGACTGCGATGGTCTTCATCTGGCCACGCGGGTAGCTCAACGGGGGGGTAAAGGATGTGCTGAACGCCATGGATGACGGTTGGCGTATTTTTTCCTTTCAGGTTCAGGATCCCTTTAACCCGTAGAATATTCTTCGAGCGCGTGCTCACCAGTTTATTCAATGCGGAATAAACATTATCCCACTCTAAGGGTTCTTCTATAAAAAGGCTGTAGGAGCGGATCCGGTCATCATGAGCATCACCAGGAATGAGTTTGGTAGCCACAAAAGCCCCGCGTTTAATAGGCTTGAAGTGGCCGTTATCTAGCCATTTCTGTACGTTATCAGTATTGCTGGCAGGATTATAAGCGCTAGCGTGTAGAATGGCAGCTGGATCTACTTCACCTTTAATAACATCAATCATTGGGGCGCCAGGATTAAGCATTGCAACGCGCAATTTAAGGGCTTCTATCTGGCCTGAACTCGCCAAGTCTGTCTTGGTAAATACCAAACGGTCAGCTACTGCAACCTGTTTTACTGCCTCGGGATAGCTATCCAGTTGCAATTCACCCAACACCGAATCGATCGTCGTTACTACTCCCTGCAGTTGAAACCGGGATGCTATCCAGCGTTCATTAATCAGTGTATCGATAATAGGTGTAGGATCTGCTATCCCTGTGGTTTCAATAATGACGCGGTCAAAGTTTGGAATGCTGCCGTTAGCGGCCGACATAAAAAGGTTTTTAAGCGTGGGGGATAGTGTGCCTTGAACTGTACAGCAAACACATCCACCAGAGAGCAGAGCAATAGGCCCTTGGGTTTTTTCCAATAATTTATGGTCAAGTCCCACTTCGCCAAATTCATTCATGATAATGGCTGTATGAGGCAGTTGCCGGATAAAGTGGTTTAACAAAGTGGTTTTGCCACTGCCAAGAAAACCAGTAAGTAGGGTAACGGGAATGGGCGGTTTGGTTTGATTCATTTTGCAAGACAATTGAAGCAGCTATGAAAGCAATTTTATATGAGTAAGACTTAGATTATGCCAGCAAAATTAAAGCAGGCGTTAGAGGTTAGTGGTAATCCTAAACAGGGTTGATGGTTTTTGATAAAAATTTGTCCAGAGGTTCTGGCTTATGAATACCAAACCCTTGAGCACAATCCACACCAATATCTTTCAGGTGCCCCAGTATTAAATTATTCTCCACAAATTCTGCTATGGTTTTGATGCCCATAACGTTACCCACGCGATGAATGGCTTCCACCATGGCGTAATCGACTTTGTCATGATTAATGTCCCGTACAAAATTACCATCAATTTTAAGGAAATCTACCGGAAGATTTTTCAGATAGGCGAAAGAAGACATACCGCTGCCAAAATCATCCAATGAAAATGAACAACCTTTCTCCTTGATGCTTCGCATGAATTGTGAAGCATGGGAGAGATTGGTTACTGCCGCAGTTTCTGTGATTTCCAGACATAAATGTTTTGCAGCAGCTGGGTGCTGGGCTAATTGTTCCAGTAGAAAAGCCAGGAATTTTTCGTCCGAAATAGATTGTCCGGATAAATTGATACAGCAATGAACAATTTGTTGCAGGTACTGGGGGTGCAGTGTTAATTGTTTAAGCGCTTCCTTGACCACCCATTTATCCACTTCAGTCATCAAACCATAGCGCTCAGCTGCAGGAATGAAAGAGCCAGGATTGATGATCTTTCCTTCCTCATCATACATTCGTAGCAGAAGTTCCATATGCTGATGTTGAACATGGGGTTGGTCTACTAATACTATTGATTGCGCCATGAGGAAAAATCGATCTTCGTTCAAGGCAGTTTTGATACGTGCAACCCATTCAATTTCCATGTGACGCTGGTTGAGATCCAGGTCATTGGCCTGATATATATGCAGACGGTTTCTACCCCGTTCCTTTGCAACGTAGCATGCGGCATCCACTGCACTCATTGCAGTGCTGGTATCTGGGATGTGCCGGTTAAGCTCTGCCATGCCGATGCTGGCTCCAAGTGAGAAAAGTTTATTATTCCAACTGAAGCGGTATTCAGAAATGCGGGAAAGTAGTTCTTGCGCCAGTACTTTCGCTTTTTCCATTGGACAATTAGCGAATAAGAGCCCGAATTCGTCACCGCCCAATCGGGCAAATATGTCTGTTCTACGCAGATTGTTTTGGATCATTTCACTGAGTTGACGTAACAGTTCATCACCGGCTGCATGACCACATGTGTCATTGACAATTTTGAACTGGTCCAGATCTATATAGCAGAGTACGTGGTTGAATTCGTCCTCATAAGCATGTTTGATGACGTTAGCTAATCGTTGTTCAAAAGCGTGTCTGTTCAATTGGCCGGTGAGTGCATCATGTGTGGCAAGATAATCCAGCTTTTTAGCGGTAGCACGTGCTTCAGAAACATTCCGAAAAACAACAACTGCTCCAGATACACTGCCTGATTCATGGATAGGATTGCATTGGTATTGCACTGGAATAGCGTGACCATTTCGGTTCCAGAAAACCTCATTGGCCTCCATGCCTAAACCAGAGGAAATCACTTTGTAAATCGGGATGTCTTCTATGGGTAATAAATTGCCATCTTCCTGCTTGCTGTGGAAAAGGGTATGTATATGCTGGCCAATCAAATCTTCAGATTTGTAACCCAATATGCTTGCAGCTGCCTGGTTGGCAAATGTGCAATGCAGGTCCACATCAACGCTAAATATGCCTTCCCCGGATGAATCAACCAATAAGCGATTAAATTCGCTCAAACGGTTAAGGGTTTCCTGTGTTTGCTTATGTTCAGTCAGGTCAATAAATGCTTCAATGATGAGGGGCTCAGTGTCACGGTCCAACACCACCGCGTTTCTGATGAGCGGTATAATCTGTAGATCACTTTTTAGTCCCGTTATTTCTTCAGCCACTATTGACAGCGTGGTTGCCATTGCAGGACAGTGGCCACATTTCTGGTAACAGGATAGAACTTGTTGACAAGGTTGGCCGAGTAGTTGAGCAGCCGTTTTTCCAAAAAGCTGTTCTGCCGCACGATTGGTCTGGATGATTTCACGTTTTGAGTTCATCAATAACATGGCAAAGGGGGCATCTTTCAGAAGCACGCGAATGAGACGTTCATTTTGGCGCTTATCATTATCTAATGCTTTGATTCGTTCTGTTAACGAGCGATGCGACTCCTGCGAACGGGCAATGTGGCTTCGGTCAAAATCAATCGATTCTTCACCCAATGTAAGAAAAATACCCGTTTCATCTGTGTTTGAAGTGAGAATGAGGCGAGCGCAAAGCGTCACATCAACCTTTATTCGAGGGGAGTAATAAAAAGTTTTCTTCAGTGTGAGATTCTTGCCAGATTGAAGACACTGATTCAGCCAGTCCTGTATATCTGGGCAGTCCAGAAGGGAGGGTAATTGTCTCAACTGTATCGCATCATCACGCACAGCAAGATTAAACGTTGAAAAAGCCGGGTTTTCGTAAAGGATACAACAACGCCCATCAAGAATAGCAACAGCTGAATGTAACAGGTCATAAACCTTGCATTGCTCTAAAAATGGGGATATGCTGGTGTTAAGCGTGATGGGATGAGAGGGAAGGGCAACCATACCAATCAATATTTAGAATGTAATGACTTTATCGGCTTCTGCCACAATGCCATACAATTGTTGCATAGAGCCCATTTCACAATCGAGATCTTCGGTGAGAGATGGCATTTCATCTTTTCTGTTTTCACAGCACACGCCGCATCCAACCATAAGGCCGCCACTTTCTTTAAAAAGGCTGATTTGTTCCTGTATATCAAATTGCAACGTGCTAACCATACCCGATTCCACCCCTTTTCCAAGCAGGAAGACCGTGACCTGATTACTATAGACAAGGGATGTATTGGCAAATCGAAATGCGTTCCAGACGGTTTCTGAATCATTTGAATAAATAATGATGGCAATATTCATAATTAAAAATCTTTTAAATGGGTGAGAAATAAAGAAGACCAGTTATGAATAGGGCGCAGAAGAATTACCAAGCGCTGAAATTATTGTATAGAGAAATAGAAAGTATGGCCAGTATTTTAATACTATTGGTTTTCTAAGTAGTGAATTGCAAATAGGAAAATTGGAAATTTAAAAGAAACTGTTTGGTTACTATGAATGATTACAATGTAGATGCACTATGAAACAAACTAAAATATATTTGAAGTGTTTGAATGCTCCTTAACAAACGAGTTGTTTAATATTGACTAACAAATGATTGGGCGGCATACCGATAGCCGCGTTTCAGACTCATCGAAAATATGACATAATATCAATACTCAATAGTTATTCTGCGTAGGAATTTTTTCTATTAAAAGCGCTTACGTCTGGGTAAAATTGATTGCATACAAAATTCAAATTCAGTTCAGAAATAATGAATATTCTCGACTGACATTGGCATGAGCATATACATGTTTTCGAAAACCTGTCTATGCTGGGCCAGCTTCATAAACCCTCAATAGAACTGTTCATTTGAAATCTATCGTTTCATTATTACTTGGCATGGGTATTTTGCTCGCAGGTGTTGGCCTTATGGGTACAACGCTAGGCCTGCGTGCCGGATTGGAAGGCTTTCCTGTTACTGCAACCGGTATTATCATGTCGGCATACTTTCTTGGCTTTGTGTTGGGCACCTTCCTGGTTCCGCAATTAATCCGTCGTGTTGGATACATTCGAACCTTTGCCGTATTGGCGACCACCGCTTCTAGTACAGCATTGCTCCATGTGTTATTTATAGACCCGTGGACTTGGGGAGGGCTGCGACTTGTAACAGGTTTTTGTCTGGTAGGGCTTTACATGGTCATCGAAAGCTGGCTAAACGCAATGACCAGCAATCACCAACGCGGCATGGTGTTTTCTACCTATATGGCAGTGACTCTTCTGGCTATGGCGCTTGGGCAATACCTGATCCTCGCCGGAGATGTGGGAAGTTTTATCCCATTCGCGCTTTCAGCAGTGCTGCTCTCGCTGTCACTTATACCCATTGCCTTAACTCGCATAGCAGAGCCAGCGCAGGTTCACACACCCAGTATTAGTTTGCGTCACCTATACAAAGTTTCACCACTTGGTGTGCTGGGAACCCTCACCGCAGGCTTGGCAAATGGCGGGTTCTGGGGAATGGGGGCCGTATTCGCCCAACGTATCGAACTTTCCAGTTCAGATATAGCCTTCTACATGAGTGCCACCATCATTGGCGGCATGCTATTGCAATGGCCAATCGGCCATCTGTCAGATCGGCATGACCGTCGTGTGGTACTCACATTTGTCACTTTTACAGGCATGATACTGGCGATTTCAGCATATGCTAGCATTGGATTTTCCACCATGACATTGTTCGGGGTGTCGTTTCTGTTCGGTGGATTTATGTTCACTATCTACAGCCTGAGCGTCGCCCATGTAAACGACCATCTGCAACCAGAGCAAATGCTCGAAGCAACCAGCAGCTTGTTACTAATTTATGGCATTGGCGCCACCCTCGGCCCAACTGTCGCCGGTGTCATGATGGATCAGGTTGGAGCTGGAGGGCTCATGATTTACTTCGCCTTGGCATTAGGTGGGTTAGGCGTATTTGCCCTGATTAGAATGACAAGTAGTGCAACAGTACCGGTAGAAGAACAACGAGATTTTGTGGGTATGGTACGTACTTCTCAGGTTGTGCTGGAACTGAATCCTCAATTGGCTGATAACGACTCTAAAACGGGTGCTAGCTGACATTTATAAATAGTTGTTCAAGGTTTAAATGCTCGCGGGTTTAAATTCGAAGTGGAAATTGAATTTAAACCGGTATTTGCAAACTAGGTTAGGTTTTAAGCTATAATTTCCTCTTCAAATCCGCTGCTAGTAATACATTTACGGACCCTGTTCCTCACCAATTGAAAAGTAAATTTTGTTTTCTTCTTTAGATGTCTCGAAGCCAACGTATCTATGTGGGCCACCTTTTTTTAAAGGAGCCAACTTCCACTTAAGTGCACATTCACTCGAAACTTTACTAGGTTTTCCAAAATTCTTAGTTAATGTTTTTTTTTGCATAGGAACATTTATCTGCCCCTACAAAGCTCGTTTGAATAAATCCAATATAATTACCACCTGAAATTGAAAATGAGTCAGCTCCAACATCTTTTGTGCACTCAATATTGCCATATTTATATTGAACTTTGGTAGCGCGAGAACTTTTAGTACATAGCCCATTTAATTGCTGCATCAATTGGTCAAATGATGAAAGAAATACTTGTTGGGAACCAATAACGTCAAATACCTTTTCAAATGAAGTTTGATCATCGTTGCACGAAACTTGAGTGTTAAACATAATAAAAGCTGCTAATACGGTCAAAAATCTTTTCATATTAAGTCCATATATATTTAAGTCATTACACACTTATCTAGCGTGGCTGTTGGATCTGCTAAATCTGATCTGCGCTGAAATGGAGGCAGATTTTTATTGGACAAATGTGAATTTACACCAAGGGGTGATGTGGAACTTCCATACAATTCAATATGTAACATCGTATACTTGAATTTTTCCCCGTTCGCTTTAATAAGATGACCAACTGAGCCTAAAACATCCCCTCGCTTTACTTCCTGCCCCCGTAGTTTATTGCGTTCTAAATCCGTGCGTGGTTTTATTTCGCCATATCGTGCTATAAAATCACCATGATCAACCTCAATAGCGTCGGTTTGCCAGTAAAAATCATAGCATTGAATAATGACTCCATCAGCCATTGCCCGGACTTCTGTTCCTAGAGGGGCATATAAATCACATCCCGCATGCCGCCGGATACCACGGGGTGCATTAAATTTGCGTTCCCCAGTGTGGTAGTCATCTAAAGGGCGGATTGGCAGGGGAAACAATAACCCATCCTTTATCGGCGTGGTAGTTGATACTGGCGCCTTTTCTACTTTTTTCTTGATATTTTTTACCACGGTTTTGTGTGGAATATCTTTATCTTTCTTACGTGCGTTAACTTGTGCACTGGTAGCGCCACCACGTATAACAACGATATTTTTGTCACCGTTGTATTGTTGTGCTTCATTGCCTTTAGGTAAGACTATATGACTACGCTTGTGATCTACAATAGCAGGGGTGGCAGCCAGGTTCATGTTAAATATTTTTTGCATATATTCCGATATCACTACCATCGGTGGTCTGCGCCATAGATAGTCACCCGTATAAAGGACAAGCCTTTGACCTGCTTTTAGTTGGTTTGGATTGGCTATGTGGTTAATTTTCTGCAATTCTGCGACGGATACGCCGCTATCTTTTGCAATTTTGGTGAGCGTTTCACCTTTGACTACAGTGTGAGTATTAGTGCTGTCGTTAGAGTTGATTGGTAATAACTTTTCCTGATTATAAACAAACTTCAGCTAGGCTCATGTGGTGAGCCTTCTGCCTGAGAAAATACTCGGTATTGCGAAATACATGATACCGAGGAAAACA